>NZ_WEHX01000050.1 GCF_009183815.1 Sutterella seckii
CCTGTTTTACGAATGAGAGTACCCTCTATGCACAGGCGGCCTGACCCCAAGCGCCACACAGCACCATCCGTCAACTATTAAATACCTTTGTTAATAATCAGAAGTTCTTCTACTACGCCTGGACCAACAAATACGTCATGTCGGCAGAGCATACGCGCCATGATACGGGCGTCACATCGTCCGGGTTCCTGGGCTTCTACAAGCACCGGACCGTCACGGACATCGTGGAGAAAGGCGGCAAGTCGATCGGCACCTTTACGGTGAAGGCGGATCAGAAGATCAAGGTCGGCATGCTGAAGGATGCGAACGCCAATACCATCAATCTCAAGGGCCGGAACATCTTCATCGGCGGCAATCTCACGACCGACTCCGGCACCGTCGACATCAATGCTGCGGGCGACATTTCGTCCTTAGGCAGTCAGTACGGCATTGCCGGCACCTCCCGCGTCAATCTCGCCGCGGGCGGCGACATCGGCTCGGAAGGCCGCGCCCTCAGACTGACGGGGGGCGAGGGAACGCTCACCCTCTCGGCGAAGGCGGGCGGAAGCCTCCACCTTGATGCCAGAAGCCTCAATGCCGGCCGGGATGTCGAAGCGTCTCAGCTCGAAGCCGGCGGCACGCTCTCCTTTGCGACGCGCGACGCCATGCATGTCGGGAAGCTCCGCGGCAACGACATTACGCTTACGAGCGACAACAGCGGCATTACGGTTGACGACCTCGTCCAGGGTTTGGGGAAGACCGATCTTGCCGATCAGAGCTACCGGTTCGACGCGGCCGCCAAAGGCGACATCAGCATCACAGTGACTCAGGGCAGTCTCGGACTCGGTCTCGTTGAGACCGGCGCCGACGTCGTGCTCGACCTCAGGAACGGCACGCTTTACGACGCGGTGAAGACCGATCAGAACACGGTCTCCGACAACGACCGCCTGAATAGCTGGATTGCTTCCGGATTCATCAATGAGGACGGGAGCAGCCGCAGCGAAGCAATGCATCTCGAAAATATCGAGAAGCAGAAGACGGCCGTGAAGGGCGAATTCTCGCGCTACCAGACCTATGCAGAGCACCAAAAGAAAGGCCGCTCGCTCGAAGGCTGGCAGCAAAAGGACTACGACGCCCTGAAGGCGAAGTACGAGGGCTGCGCTTCCGCCGACGAAGCGGTAAGCCGCATGGCGGCTCAGGAGGGTTCGGCGCTTTACAACGTGATGAACGAAAAGCTCGATTCCTGGACCGCCAACGACCTCCTCTACTCCGTTGCCGACACGATCGTGAACGGCACGGCGACCTCGATTACAGGAAGCGCCAACATCAAGGCCAACGACGTGACGATCCGCACGCCGGGCGGCTCCGTAGGGAGCGTCGACGACCCGGTGACGGGTTCCCTCAGCGGAACGCCGGAAGAGCGCCTCAGAATGCTTCAGTACCTCTCGAAGGCAGACGTCGGCGACTTCTCAGTTTCGGGCGACCAGGTGACTGTTGCGCTCAAGGCGCCGATTACGATCGGCGCGACGGGAAGCGTCAACATCGAGTCCAATAAGAGCGTCTTCATTGAAACGCCCCGGGAAGGCGGCTACGGCTTCAAGGTCGGCGAAATCGTTTCGAAGACGGGCGACGTGCGCGTCACGTCCGGGAACGGCATCACGAAAGCAAACGAGACCGCGAACGCCGGCTTCGTTTCGGCCAAGGGGACGGTGACGCTTCGCGGCGGGTTCGACTCCGTTGGCTCCAAAACCGGCGCCATCCGCATCCATGCGGGCGGCTGGACGGCCGTTTCGAGCCAGAGCGACATCTTTATCGACTCCGTCGATGAAACGAACCAGGACGAGGAAGACTTCACGATCTACTCGGTTGCGGGCGGAGGCGACGTCTCCATTTCTGCGAAGAACCTCTACGCCTACGACGGCGTGAAGGCGGACGGCAACTACGATGACTTTGCCGAACTCGGCTACATCGGAGGCCAGGCGCTTTACTTCAACGTGAAGGGCGACTTCGGCAAGGCATCGGTCGGTGAGAAGTCGAACGCGCTTCGAGTCGGCTCGAGCTCCACGATCTACTTCGAGCCCGGCGTTCAGAATCTGTGGCTCCATGCCATGGGCACGGGCAATCTCGGCATCAATGACATCAAAGCTTCCGGGCTCGTCGACATCGTCGGCGACGATGCGGTGACGGTCGGCCTGAACGGTCAGGCGGGCGGCATCAAGGGCAGCTCCGTAACCGTCAGTACGCAGAAAGATCTTGCCGTCAACGGCAAGATTGCGAGCGCATCTGAAGCGCGCCTTGCTTCTGAGACGGGAAGCGTCTCGGTTGAGGGCAACGTCGCCGGCACGAGCGTTGATCTCGACGCCGCTGGCGGCGGCATCAGCGTCAACGGGAATGTCGAGAGTACGGCTGAAAGCGGTCAGGTAACGCTTGATGCGGCCAATGACGTCTCTGTGACGGGCAACGTCACGGGTAAGGGACAAGTTGCGTTAACGGCTGGGAACGGCGCATCCATCGACGGCAGCGTCCGAAGCGAAAACAACACCGTAACCATCCTTGCCAGGGACGGAGGCATCACGATCGGTGAAAAAGCTGCGGGCAGCATCAGCGGCACGAGCGTTGATCTCAACGCCGCTCACGGCGACATCAGCGTCAACGGCAATGTCAAGAGTACGGACGTAAACGGTCGGGTAACGCTTGACTCGACAGAGTCCATCTCTGTGGTGGGCGACATCGCGAGTAATGGTCTGATAACGCTGACGGCAGGCAGCAATGCAGTTGTCGACGGCAGCATCGAAAGTACGGGCGATGCCGTCAGGATCGTTGCTCAGGCCGGCCAAATCACCATTGGCGAAGATGCCAAGGGAAGCGTCGCCGGCACGAGCGTTGATCTAGACGCCACGGGCGGCGGCATCAGCGTCAACGGCAATGTCAAGAGTACGGCCGAAAACGGTCAGGTAACGCTTGATGCGGCAAAAGCCCTTTCAGTGGTGGGCAACATCACAGGCCAAGGACAGGTCGTGCTGACGGCAGGCAGCAATGCAGTCGTTGACGGCAGCATCGAGAGTACGGGCGAAGCCGTCAGGATTGCTGCTCAGGCCGGCAAGATCACCATTGGTGAAACAGCCGAGGGCAGCGTCACCGGCACGAGCGTGGATCTCGATGCCAAGGACGGCGACATCAATGTCCGTGGAAGCGTCGAAAGCACGGCCGAAAACGGCCAGGTCACGCTTGATGCGGCAAAAGCCGTCTCTGTGGTGGGCGACATCACAAGCAGCGGTCATGTCGCATTGACGGCAGGTCTTGGTGCGGCCATTGACGGCAGCGTCAGAAGCAAAAAGAGCACCGTAGCCATACTGGCCCAGGACGGCGACATCACGATCGGCAGCATTTCCGAGGGGAAGCGCACCCTGGGCCACGTCTCCGGCAGAAGCGTTGCGCTTGATGCTCAGAACGGCCGCATTTATGTCAACGGCGGTGTTGAAGGTACGGATGCAGCAGGCCACACCAAACTCAAGGCGACCGGCGACATCATCGTCAAGGGCAGCGTTGAGAGCGCAGGCCTTGCAGAATTGACTGCAGCTTCCGACATCTCGGTTGAAGGCAATGTGACGAGTGCCGGCAAGGCCGACTTGCGTGCCGGGAAGGACGTTGCGGTGACGGGCAGCGTCTCCAGCAAGAAGGATGTTCGCCTTGAAGCTCAGAAGGGCAACGTAACGATCGGCACCGAAACGAGCGGCAAGAAGAGCTCTGTCACGGCCGACGGCTCGGTCGACATCACGGCCGACCAGAAGATCACGGTCTGGGGCGACGTGACGAGCAATGGCACGGTTGACGGAAGCGGCATCACGATGACTTCGAAGTCTGATGCCATCTGGCTCGACGCTCAATCCAGCATCACTGCGGCAAAGAACGTTGCCATGACGGCGGCCAAATCGGCCACGCTGGAAGGCGGCACGATCACGGCAGGCGCGAAAGCAACGGTCGCAGCGGGCGCAGAAGGCATCAACTTTAAGAGATTGACGCTTAACGCTCGTGATGCACAGTTCACGAGTACCGGCCACATCGCTCTCGATGAGGCTCAGCTCTCAGTGAAGAAGAGCGCCAATATCGAGGCCGGCAGCAATCTGGGCTTTGATCAAACAAAGCTCACGGCAGAGGAAGCCGTGCTCAAGGGCTCCGGCATCACCGCAGCAAAGGCTGATGTTGTGGCAAAGAAGCACATTTCGCTTGCGGCCACTGGTCAGAGCGGCATTGCTGCGGAAGGCGGCAAGTTCACCGTCGAGACCGGCGATATCTCGCTCGAAAGTGCGGGCGACGCCAAACTCGGCGAGGCGGCCTTCTCGATCAATAAGGGCGACCTCACGATTGCGGCTGAGAAGTCCGTCGATCTGAAGTGGACTGCCTATGCCATCACGGAAGGCGGCATGTCCATCGTTGCCAAATCGGGCGACATGGATATGAGCGGCGCCCAGGGGCTTGAGCTCGATAAGCTCGATCTCTCTGCCGGCGGCAGCATGCTCGTCAACGATCTTGACGTGACGGTTGACGAAAGCTTCAAGATCTCTGCTGGCCGCGACGTTGAGGCCGAAGGCATCAGCGTCAAAGTGAAGGGTGCATCGGGCGGCGTGAACTTTAATGCCCAAAACGGTGCCGTGAACCTCGCAAACGCCCGGATCGATGCTTCCGACGACGGAGGATCGGTGGGCGACGTCTCCGTCACTGCCGGGACCGAAGCCGACCTCACGAACGTCTTTGCCGGGACGGAAGCCTTTACGGCCGAAAATCTCACGGTGAAGGCGGGCGGCAGGGTCACGCTCGGCGACGCCTCTCAGTCGATCACGGCAACCACCGGCAGCGTCACGATTGAGGCTGCGAGCCTCGACGGAAACCGCCTCGCGGCAGGTTCCTCCATTGAGGCGGGCGAGAACGTTGCGCTCAACCTTACAGAGGCCGGTCTGACGGTCAACGACCAGACGAACATCACGGCGGAAAAGAGCGCCTCGATCACAGCCCGCGGCGACGTGGCGCTTCAGGGCGACATCCTCGTGACCGGCAGCGAAGCAGTTGCCCTGAAGGCGCTCGAGGGAGACCTCTCTCTCACGGGTGCCGTCACAGTGGGCGACGAAGCGATCGGCGAAAACGCGGCTGATGTGACGCTCTATGCCGGGAAGTCCCTGACGCAGAGCACGGCTGACGGCGACGCCGGCGTTCGCGGCAGAACCCTTACGGCAACCGCTCGCGGCGGCGATGTGGCGCTTCCTGCAATTGCCGACGCGTCGATCGGGTCGGACGGGAACGCCTTTACCAAAATGACGGTTGACTCCGCCGGGAGCGTCTATCTCGGCTCGAACGGCCGCGACACGAAGGTGACGCTCAACCAGGAACGCGGCGGCAAGGTGACGGGCGACCTCAAGGCCTACGGACAGATGAACGCCTTTGAATTCACCAACGACGTCTCGGTCGAGGGCGACGCGCTCCTCTTAGGTTCTGACGTTTTCGGCACGAGCCTTGAAGCAGGCAAGGCCCTGCAGATCGTGACCGCGGGCTTTGACGGAGAAGTCGGAGAGAACCGCCTGAAGGGCGTCCGGTTTACGGGCAGCCTCAAGGCTCATGACCATGTCGGCATCTTTACGGATGCCGGAGACATCATGATTCAGGGGTCGACCAACGCTTCGAAGGGCTACATCGACGTCTATCGTCTCGCGACCGAAAAGGAAGGCACGGTGACGATGGGCGGCGGCAGAGGCGGCTACACCATCACGGTCTTCAACGGTTCGGGCGACATCCGCATTACCGATCTCCTCTACGGTGAGGATGCGGTCTACGCCTTTACCGACAGCGGCCGCACAGAGGGCAGCCGCTACCTCCTCTCGGCTGTTCACAAGCAGGCAGCAGTCTCTGGTGCCGGGAATATCGGCAGCCAGATCGACCTTGAACATCTGAAGGACATGACGGCATTCGATCTGATGCCTGGGCTCCCGCATGTGGTCATTGACCGCTCGGCGCTTGAACGTGCAGACAACGACCGCATCAACCCGTTCGTGTATCCGGCAATCGACACGCTCTCGCCGAACCACAGGTACTTCTTCCTCCATCTGCGTCCGGACGCCGCCGCCAACAAGGCTGCAGCGAGCGAAGAAGAGGAAGAAGAAGGACAGGTGCTTGAGGAAGGTCTTCCCGCAAGGGGCAAAGGCCTGATTCGGGATCTGCGCGAACCGGAAAAGGATGAAGCCTTAACCATCAAGGGAGACGATAAGGGCTGGATCCTTTCGCAAACCGACTGACGGCGCCTCAACGCTTTCGCAGGCGGCTCAACCTCGCCGCCTGCGATTGAGGCCGCAGAATTCATCATTACCCGGAACTCCAGGGAGCCGTCTCCCTGGAGACGGGCTTTCCTTTCGATCGCGCCGGCTGCGCGCACGAGGTCAGCTGAGGCCGGGCCCCGCAGCGTGAGGTCCTGGGCATTTTGTTCTTATGAATGGTGAGAGGCTGGATGCTGAAGCATCCGGCCTCTGTCCTGTCGTCAGATCTTTCTTTTAGCAGCGTTCCGTCCGGCTACGCGGCCGAACACCACGCAGTCGGCAATGGATACCGTTCCGAGACGCACCATGCCGTGCACGCCGCCCGCGACTTCGCCGGCAGCATAAAGTCCGGGGATCACGTTGAGATCGGTATTGATCACCTCCGCCTTCGGATTGATGGCGAGGCCGCCCATGCAGTAGTGAACGCGCGGCCAGAGGCGGCAGGCGTAAAAGACGCCCTTGTTTTCCTTCGTGTCCTTAAAAATCTTCGCGTTGAAGTCGGGATCCTTCTTTGCTCTAATCGCGTCATTCCAGCGGTTGACCGAAGTCTTGAGCGACTCCGCCTGGATGCCGTAGAACTTTGCGAGCTCGTCGAGATTCGCGAAGCGCCGGATGGAGCCGTTTTCCATGCCCGCCTTGATGGTGGACGGAGGCACGTGGCCGGCATTCTCTTCAGAAACCAGAATCACTGCAGGATGTCCCGTCGCAATGATGGCGTCGGAGCGCACCTTGCGGTTGCCCGTTTCGTTGACGAAGCGTCTGCCGGTCTTCGGATCCACCATGAGGCCGTAGCCCACCGACGACTCTACGAACTTCGGGCAGACGCCGAAGCCCTTTTCGTCAGGCGAGGTCCAGGGACCGAGCTGAATCCAGTCCATCTGCACGCCCGCCGCGCCGATCCTCTGCGCGGCCATCATGGCGTCGCCCGTAGCGCCCGGCTGATTGGTCGACTCGAGCTGAGGCCCGAGTCTCGGATCGTGAAGCATTCTGAGCTTCACGTTCTGCGAAAAACCGCCGCCCGCCACCACGACGCCTCTGCGGGCGCGAACGAACATCCGGGTGCCGGAATCCTCTTTCGGGAAGACGTAGTTCTTCACGAGCTCGGCGCCGATGACCGCTCCCTTTTCATCCGTCACGAGGTTGACGAGACGCGTTCTGGTTTCGACTGCGACGCCAATCTCCTTCGCCTTCTTCGCCATGGGGCCCACCATATTCGCGCCGTTGCCGTTCATGTAGCAGGCCGAGCGCGCGACGGAGTGTCCGCCCTGGTAGCCCAGGCGGTCGAACTTGACGCCGAGGAAGTCCTTCGCCCAGCGGTACGCATCCAGAGCGCCGTAAGCGACAACCTTCGCGCACTCCACATTGGCGAGCCCCCCGCCCGACTTCAGCATGTCGGCGAGGAGCAGTTCAGGACTGTCCTTGATGCCGGCTGCGACCTGAAGGTCGTTGCCCGGAGATGCAAGTCCGCCGCCCGAAAGAATGGAATTTCCGCCGATGATCGACATCTTTTCGATGCAGAGCACGTCCGCGCCTTCCGTTCTGGCTTCAATCGCCGCGGCGAGCCCCGCGAATCCGGAACCCACCACGAGCACGTCGACCATGCGGTCCCATGCCTGCGGCGCCTTGGCGCCGCGGGCGAGTGCGCCCGAAGATGCGAGCGCCAATGCCGTGCCGCCCGCGAGCCCTAATGCCGCGCGGCGGTTCATGCGTGCTGAAGTCATGATTTGCCTCCTTTTTTGATCAGGCCTGAGCCGGAGCTTTCAAAAAAACAAAAGTCCGGCCGTGCAGAGGCAATGTATACCGACGCATGAAAAAACATGAAGGCCGGCAGAAACAACAAAAAACGGAAGCGAAGGACAGGAGGACCGCGGGTTCTGTTCCCGGGAGTCCGTCGGAAGCCGGCAGATGCTGCGGAGGAGAGATGCCCGGAGCCGGGCCTCGTGCAGGCGACTTAAAACCTGCAGATACGAAAAACGCCTGTGAAAACAGGCGTCTGATCGTCGGCTTGAAGCCGAAGGAATTCGGTCGTGGTGGAGAAGAGGAGGATCGAACTCCCGACCTCTGCATTGCGAACGCAGCGCTCTCCCAGCTGAGCTACTTCCCCAAACCGTTGAGGAAAAGAATTCTGCCCTGATTTTTTGATTCTGACAAGTGGCTTCTCTGAAGATACCGCATTTACGGTATTCAGTGCATGAACCTCCATTTTGCCGCAGGACAACGAGAATTCCTGCATCCGAGATGCGCTGCCTTCCCTTCTCACCATTAGGGTTTGAAACAACTCAGTTGCGGGATTTTTCCAAGGCTTGCGCCATAATGCTGACTATGCAGAAGATTGACTTTCACTTCAACGTTCCGAACCGCCTGAGGTATGCATGCCTCGTTGCGCGCACCGTTTATAAGCGCGGGCTCACGCTCGCCTTCTGGACATCGGATGCGGAACGCCTGAGAAATTTCGATCAGCTCCTCTGGAGCTTCGACGACCTAGCTTTTCTTCCGCACGTCCGCGCGAATTCCGCGCACGCGGACGAAACGCCCATTCTGCTTTCAACGGATCTGAGCGAACTGAAGGGCGACGTTCTCGTGCTTCTTGACGATCATCTGCCCGAAAGCTGGAAAACGGATTTCGAGCGCTTCGGACGCATCATCGATGTGGTGAGCACTGATCCGACGGAACTCAGGCTCTCGCGCGACCGCTACCGCGCCTATAAAGCGGAAGGGGTCGAGCTCGCGGCATACGACCGCCGCCATTGACCGCTTCCGGTCCCCGAAGCTCTCACCGCCATCATTCTTCTCTTCCTCCAGGTAACACTCCGATGAATCGACAGGAACCCGTCATTGATGCGAATGCTAAACCCTACAAGACGCTCACGGAGCGCGTGACGCTTTCCTGGAAGGAACTCCTCGGCCTCAAGCCTGCCGCCGGCCCTCAGGAACCGACGCTCGGGCTCGAACCCGAAAGCCCCGCGGCTCCAGCAGCTACGCCGCAGGCCGTTCCGGCTGCGGCTGCGCCCAAAGGCCCGGAAGTCACGGTGCCGCCTCCCGACGCACTTGCGCCCAAGCCTTTTGAGCCGCAGCCTCTCGTACTCTCGGAAGAGGAAAAGAAGGCCATCATTGAAAGACTCACGCCTCGCATTGAAGCTTCGGTGCGCGAGGGTCTTCGCGATGTGCTCGACCTCTCCGTTTCGAACGCCGTCGCGCGCATGAAGGGCGATCTTGAGCGCACGCTCTCGTCGCTCGTCGCTCAGGCGATCGAGCGCGAGATCAAGTCCCTCAGGGTGGACGACATCGTGAAGCGCTGACAGAGGCCCTTCATCACGGATTCGGAACGCCTCCATGAGGCTTTCCCCGCAAAAATGCGCCCGGACGGCACCGTCCGGGTGTTTTCATTTGGGCCTTTCCCCGTCTTCGTGAGAAAATGGCCGTTATCTTTGCCCATTCGAGGATGCGGGAGGCTTTCGCTGGCGAACTGCCCCGCAGTCCTTCTCAACCCAATTCTTTACCCCCTGATGATGTCCGGGCACGGAACGCATTAAAGGTTCCTGCGACAGAAAATCATCCCATTCATACGCATAAGCCATGACGGAACAGCAAACCCAGGAGCTCGCCAAGAGCTTTGAACCCAACGCAATTGAATCCCGCTGGTATCCCGTTTGGGAAAAGCGCGGCTACTTCCGCGCCGGCCTTGACCCCAAGAAGCCCGCCTTCTCCATTCAGCTTCCCCCGCCCAACATCACCGGCATCCTGCACATGGGCCACGCCTTCAACCAGACGGTGATGGACACGCTCACGCGCTATCACCGCATGGCGGGCTACAACACGATGTGGCTCCCGGGCACGGACCACGCCGGCATCGCCACGCAGATTGTCGTTGAGCGTCAGCTCGAAAAGCAGGGCTTCAAGCGCCGCGAAATGAAGCGCGAGGACTTCATCGCGAAGATCTGGGAGTGGCAGAAGTTCTCGGGCGGCACGATTCTCGAGCAGATGCGCCGCATGGGCGACAGCGTCGACTGGGACCGTCTCTACTTCACGATGAATCCGAAGCTCTCGAAGGTCGTCATTGAAACCTTCGTGCGCCTCTATGAAGAAGGCCTCATCTACCGCGGCAAGCGCCTCGTCAACTGGGATCCGAAGCTCCAGAGCGCGGTTTCCGACCTTGAAGTGGAAAGCGAGGAGGCGACGGGCCATCTCTGGGAAATCCGTTATCCGGGCGCTGACGGATCCGAAGGCGTCGTCGTGGCGACGACCCGTCCTGAAACGCTCTTCGGCGACCAGGCCGTTGCCGTGCATCCGGAAGACGAGCGCTACAAGTCGCTCGTCGGAAAGATGCTGAAGCTCCCCCTCACGGACCGCGTGATTCCCGTCATCGCCGATACGTACGTCGACCGCGAATTTGGTTCGGGCTGCGTGAAGATCACGCCGGCCCACGACTTCAACGACTTTGAAGTCGGCCGCCGCCACAATCTCGCGATGCTCAACGTCCTCACGAAGACGGCGCGCATGAACGAGAACGTGCCCGAAAAGTACCGCGGCATGGACCGCTACGAATGCCGCAAGGCCGCCGTTGAGGATCTGAAGGCTGAGGGGCTCCTCGTTGGCATCAAGGAAATCAAGCACATGGTGCCGCGCGTCGCGCGCACGGGCGAAATCGTCGAGCCGATGCTCTCCGAGCAGTGGTACATGGCGATGAGCAAGCCCGCTCCCGAAGGGACGCTCTACCCCAACAAATCGATCGCCGAAGTGGGCCTTGAAGCCGTGACTTCGGGCGAAGTCAACATCTTCCCGGCCGAATGGCGCGGCGTCTACCGCCAGTGGCTCGAGAACATTCAGGACTGGTGCCTCTCGCGCCAGCTCTGGTGGGGCCACCAGATTCCGGCCTGGTACGACGAATCCGGTAAGGTCTACGTCGCCCGCTCCGAAGCGGAGGCGCAGAAGCAGGCGGGCGAGGGCGTCAAGCTCACGCGCGACGAGGACGTGCTCGACACGTGGTTCTCCTCCGCGCTCGTTCCCTTCTCGACCATCGGCTGGCCCGACCCGGAAGGCGACGAAAAAGTCGCCTACGACCTCTACCTCCCCTCGACCGTTCTCGTCACGGGCTACGACATCCTCTTCTTCTGGGTGGCGCGCATGGTGATGATGACGAAGCACTTCACCGGCCGCGCTCCCTTCAGGAACGTCTACATCCACGGTCTTGTGCGCGACGCTGAAGGGAAGAAGATGTCGAAGTCGGAAGGCAACACCCTTGATCCCCTCGACATCATCCAGGGCATCGATCTCGAACACCTGATCGAAAAGAATACCCGCGGTCTGCGTCAGCCCGAAAAGGCTCCGATCGTCAAAAAGAAGCTCCGCAAGAACTATCCGGAAGGCATTGCCGCGCACGGCGCCGATGCGCTCCGCTTCACGATGGCCGCCTACGCCACGCTCGGACGCAACGTGAACTTCGACCTAAAGCGCGCCGAAGGCTACCGCAACTTCTGCACGAAGCTCTGGAACGCCACGCGCTTCGTTCTCATGAATGTTGAAGGCAAGGACTGCGGCATCGGAGAAACGGCTTCCCAGCCGATGACCTTCTCCTTCGTCGACAAGTGGATCGTGAGCGAACTCGCCCGCACCACGAAGGAAGTCCGCCAGGCCTATGCCGACTACCGTCTCGACATTGCCGCCAACGCCATCTACTCCTTCGTCTGGAACCAGTACTGCGACTGGTACCTCGAACTCTCGAAGGTGCAGCTGAAGGGCACGGAAGCCGAGCAGCGCGCGACGCGCCATACGCTCGTCACGGTGCTCGAGACGATCCTGCGCCTCGCGCATCCGATCATCCCCTTCATCACCGAAGAACTCTGGCAGAAGGTCTCCGTCGTCGCGGGCGCCGCCGCGCGGATGAGGAAACCTCCATCATGATTCAGAGCTATCCGGAATACGACGAAAAGGATGACGACGCGGCTTCGACGAAGCGCATGACGACCATCCAGCAGATGATCGATTCGATCCGCAACCTGAGAAGCGAAATGAAGCTTCCGCCCTCGCAGAAGCTCCCGCTCCTCATTTCGGGCGACGAAGCCGAATGCCTCGCGGCGGCTCCCTACCTCCAGCAGCTCGCCCGCGTCGAACCGGTCGAACACGTGGAAAGCCTCGAGCAGGAAGCGAAGGGCTCCGTCGCGCCGGTCGCGATCGTGGGCGACTTCAAGCTCATGCTCAAGGTCGAAATCGACGTGAAGGCCGAGCGCGAACGCCTCGAGAAGGAAGCGGCCCGCCTCATGGGCGAAGTGAAGAAGTGCGAGGGGAAGCTCTCGAACGAACGCTTCGTCTCGAAGGCCCCGGCGGCGGTCGTCGACGTGGAAAGAAAGCGCCTTGCCGACTTCACCGCGCTCCTTGCCAAGGTGACCGAACAGCTCGCCAGGCTTCCGCGCGAATAAGCCCCCTTTGAGACCGTCAGAGCCCTCTTCCCCGAAGGGCTTTAAAGGACTCAGGGGTCAAAGAAATTAAGGAACCCCGGAGAGCCGGCACACAGCTGCCGGCTCTCTTCTTTTAGAGCGCCTCTTCCCTCCCGGCTCCTCCATGCTTCGCAGATCCCCTACGGCCTGCGGCTTCTTCCTGAAGCCGATCGTTTTCTTTTCCGCCTTTCTCGTCATCCTCTCCCTCATCCGCATCGCCTTCTTTATGGAGTTCCGTACGGGCGACTTTGGATGGAAGGACTTCCTTCCGGCTTTCTGGATGGGCGTGCGCATCGATGCCAAATGGCTCGCGACCCTCATTCTTCCGGCCTGGATTTTCTGGCTCATGAGCGCGAAATGGCCGAAGGCGAAGAAATGGGCTGAAGCGCTCGGACTCATTGCCGGCGGCCTGATGGTGCTCCTCGGCTTCGTCAACATTGAATTTTTCAGGTTTTATGGAACTCCGATTTCGGCGGTCATCTTCGGGCTCTTTCAGGACGACACTCAGGCCATCATCAAAACGGTGCTCTCCGACTGGCCGATTCTTCCCTACGTCGGGATCTTTCTTGCCGCAATGGCGGTGCCCGTCATCCTGTCCGCGCTGATTCCGGCCGCTGGGCCGGAGAGGGACGCCGCAGGCTTCAACTGGAGAACCAGGGGGAATCTCATCACTGCGGTCTTGCTCACGATTCTTCTCTCGCTCATCCTGCGCGGGAGTCTCGGGAAATTTCCGCTTCGCTTTCAGAGTCTTTCCGTTTCGCCCCACGTCTTCATCAACCAGTGCGTGCCTAACGGCGCCATCCTTTTCTATGAAGCAATGTGCGATCAGTCGGCCCTCAGCTTCAAGGACGGCCGCGACGGCGAACTGAAGGCGCTCGGCTTCAGAAATATTGATGATGTCAATGAGGTGCTTGCCGGCGCCGCTCCTGCGGCTCAGCCGATAAAGCCAACAAAGAAACCCGACGTGGTGCTCGCCGTCATGGAATCCATGGGGCGCGACCAGTTCCTCTCCCATGTTCCGGGAACGAACGACACGCTCGGGCGGCTCGCCAATGAGCTCAGGAACGCCTGGGTCTTCACGAACGGCCTTACGATCGGCCCGGGAACCTTCCCGGCGCTCGAAGGCATTCTCTTCGACACGCCCTATTCGCCGCTCTCGCAGAGCCGCTATGGGCATCTGCCGTTTCCTTTCTCCAAGGTGCTCCCTTTCAGGGAAGCGGGCTATGAAGTCGTTTTCGTAACGGGAGGCGACGCCAACTGGAGAAATCTCAGGGAGTCGCTCCCGCGTCACGGCTTCGACAAGGTTTACGGCGACGCATCCATTCACGCCGCGTTCCCGGAAGCTGAAATCGGCACCTGGGGCATCGGCGACGAATGGATGTTCAAATTCGCAAAACGTCTGATGGATGAGCGGAAGGCGTCCGATAAGCCCCTGCTCCTCGTCCTCCTCTCAACCTCGAACCACCCGCCCCATGAGGTGCCCGACGGCCGTGCGACGCTCCCTGTCGACCCGGATCTGCTCCCTCCGGTCATTGAGCGCGATAAGCCCCGTTCCGAATTCACGAAGATGCTTCAGACCTATCAGTACGCCTCCGACTGGCTCGGCTGGTTCGTCGGAAGCCTCCGTGAGGAAGGAAAGCTCTCCAATACCATCGTTGCCTCCACGGGCGACCACAATGCGCGCTTCAAATATCCGCCTCAGGGGGCTTTCCACCATCAGTTGGGCGTCCCGATTCTTTTCTGGGTGCCGGACGGGATCCGTGAAGGGCTTCCTCAGGTTGATCAGACCCAGTGGGTGACGGAGCGCGACATCTTCCCGACCCTCTCCGCGCTCGCGCTTGGGCGGATTCCTCTCCCTGAGGAAGGCCGGAATCTTGCGCTCCCGCACCGCAGCTTTGCCTACGGCTACTTCGGCGTCGGCGAATACGGCGTGGCCGTCGGGAAATCCGGCGCCGTGGGGATCGACCCCAGGGGCAAGCTTCAGTGCTTCCGCATGGAAGGAGACAGGTTTGCGGCTCAGCCCTGCACGGAAGAGCTCCTTCGCGAAGGGCGCTTCTCGGCAGCTCAGCGCGCGAAGGCCGGCTGGGTGATTCGTTCTGCGCTTCTGCGTTGAAGAAACGCGGGCACAAAAAATCCCGTGCCGCAGGAAAACATGAGACGCACTCATGGAAGCGGAACGGGAAATTCGGATGGTCCGCCCGGCGAGGCTCGAACTCACGACCCTCTGCTTAGAAGGCAGATGCTCTATCCAACTGAGCTACGGGCGGACACTTTCTCTTCTGGTCGGGGCGGCGAGATTCGAACTCGCGACATCCTGCTCCCAAAGCAGGCGCGCTACCGGGCTGCGCTACACCCCGAAGAGTGCCGATTATATGGAATTTCCTTCAAACAATCAAGATTTTTATCTTATTCATCATGAATTAATTTTGCATTAATTGCGATCACTCCACTTTGCGCATAATAATACGCCGAATTTCTGTAGAAGATATATTCGCAGTGCGGGGCATATATACTACCTTACAATATTTCGACAAAAAATCAAAATGCCATACCCAATCATCGCCCATAGCAAATAATCCAATATTATATTTTTTTAATATCAGAAACCTTTTGCTCCAAATTATCTTCTGGAAATACAACATCTACCGCTCGAAGCGATTTCAGTAAAGTCACCCTCTCTTCATATGACATAAAGGCGACTTTTCCCTTTTGCAAATTAAAGGCATCCGTTGATACACCCACGTATAACTTATCTCCCAGAGCCTTAAGTCTATTCAACAAAATTATATGCCCATAATGAAGTGCATCAAATGTACCATAAGTTAAAACATTCATTTCACTGTCTTTCTAGAAACTGAGAAATTTTGATTAAATCCTCTATTGGCAGTTTACTTATCAAGGTATGAGGCAACTGCTTCCAATTCGGGGTTTTGTAATTTCCATAAAGCAATATCAAGTGACGATCAACATTTTTTGGACATGGATATTCTCGACCCTCAAAATGAATTGTGCTCAACGGGAAAAGGTCCTCTTTATCCATGAAAATAGAAGGATGCGTAACATGATAAAACTCGAGTCCATATACAATAGTTTTAGCATCAGCTAAATTCTCAGAAAAATTAAGACCAAGTTCACAAAGCTTTCTAGAAAAGTAAGTTAGACGCTTACTCGTCATTAATTCATCTTTGAAAATCTGGTCAGAATTTAAAGTTCGCGTCAATGATAATTTTTCTTCTACAGTCAGATAATTATCAATAAGATCTGAAACAAAAATATCCATCCCGATATACTCAGGCAAAAATTTATTATGGATCTTAATTAGACCAATCTCCGGGTGATGTTTAAAATAATATCCTGCAGAAAATCCATTTTGAATCCCTTCGTGATCTAAGATAACATCAAAATCCTTTCTCAACATACACACATCAACATCATCATCCCACGGGATGAATTTAGAATTTCGCGCAGCACCTAACAAAGTACCAAAGTCCAACCAGTAACCTAATTTATGTTCCTTACAGAATGCATCAAAAGCATTTAAAAATGCAAGCTGTATCAATTGTAAGTCTCTAGTTCCCCCCCTTAGCCATTAAAGCCTCCGACCTATCCCACATTAGAATTTCGACACTTCTATCAATATGATTTAAGGTATCTTCCATCCGATCGATAATTAATTTTGTTCGAGTCCACTTACAAAGTTTTATTCCTAGAAAATATATCGATCTCTTACAGCTTTTTTATCATCAATAATTTTAAACATAATAAAATACAACTAAATAAATTACAATTTAAAAGTTCGTGAATTTCCAGAAATCCGGTAACAGCACCCCTTGAAGCTGCATGACGATAAGGGGAATATTTTCACAGAGGCTTGCTGGATTTCTTCTCCTGGGC
>NZ_WEHX01000051.1 GCF_009183815.1 Sutterella seckii
GCCGAAGTGCTTCGAGAGAATCGTCGTAATGGCAGCAGTCAGCGTGGTCTTACCATGGTCAACGTGACCAATCGTGCCCACGTTCACATGCGGCTTCTTGCGCTCAAATTTTTCCTTGGCCATATTCAATCCTTGAATGGTTGGGATTTAGGTTATCTGATTGATTTTACTTCGTCTTGTCGGCGATGACAGCTTCAGCGACAGCACGGGGAGCTTCAGCGTAGTGCTTGAACTCCATCGTGTAGGTCGCACGGCCCTGCGTGAGCGAACGAAGCTGGGTGGCGTAGCCGAACATTTCGGCAAGCGGAACCTCAGCCTTGATGCTCTTGGCACCGCCAGGCAGATCTTCCATGCCCTGGATGACGCCGCGACGGGACGACAGATCGCCCATCACATCGCCCATCTTTTCTTCCGGCGTTTCGACTTCAACGGCCATGATCGGCTCGAGGAGGACCGGGTCAGCCTGACGCATACCGTCCTTGAAAGCCATCGAGGCAGCGATCTTGAACGCGTTTTCGTTCGAGTCGACTTCGTGGTACGAACCGAAGTGGAGCGTGACCTTGACGTCAACAACCGGGAAGCCGGCGAGCACGCCAGCCTTCAGGGTGTCTTCAACGCCCTTTTCAACGGCCGGGATGTATTCACGGGGAACCACACCGCCCTTAATGGCGTCGACGAATTCAAAGCCCTTGCCGGGTTCAAGCGGCTCAAGCTTCAGAACGACGTGGCCGTACTGGCCGCGGCCGCCCGACTGCTTGGCAAACTTGCATTCGGCGTTTTCAACGGTCTTGCGGATCGTTTCACGGTAGGCAACCTGGGGCTTGCCGACGGTCGCTTCAACGTTGAACTCGCGGCGCATACGGTCGACGAGAATTTCAAGGTGAAGTTCGCCCATGCCCGAGATGATGGTCTGGCCGGATTCTTCGTCGGTGCGCACGCGGAAGGACGGGTCTTCCTGAGCGAGACGGTTGAGGGCAAGCGCCATCTTTTCCTGGTCAGCCTTGGTCTTGGGCTCAACAGCCTGCGAGATCACGGGTTCCGGGAACTCCATGCGTTCGAGGATGATCGGAGCGTCAAGAGCGCAGAGCGTGTCGCCCGTCGTAACGGACTTCAGGCCCACCGCAGCGGCGATGTCGCCCGATTCGACCATCTTGATTTCCTTACGCTCATTAGCGTGCATCTGGAGCAGACGGCCGATGCGTTCCTTGTTGTCCTTGACGGAGTTGAGAACGGTGTCGCCGGAGTTGAGGATGCCGGAATAAACGCGAAGGAACGTGAGCTGGCCGACGTACGGGTCAGTCATGATCTTGAAGGCAAGCGCGGAGAACGGAGCATCGTCGCTCGCTTCGCGGGTGACTTCCTTGTCGTTCAGGTCGAAGCCCGGAACCGGCGGAATGTCGGTCGGAGCCGGCAGGAACTGCACGACGGCGTCGAGCATGCGCTGCACGCCCTTGTTCTTGAAGGCGGTGCCGCAAAGCATCGGCTGGATTTCGCAGGCGATGGTGCGCTGGCGAAGACCCTTGATCGTTTCCTCTTCGGTAAGGGTGCCTTCCTCGAGGTACTTGTTCATGAGCTCTTCGTTAGCTTCGGCAGCGGCTTCGATCATCTTCTCGCGCCATTCGTTGGCGGAGTCGACGAGTTCAGCGGGGATGTCTTCGTAGGTGAACTTCATGCCCTTCGAAGCTTCGTCCCAAATGATCGCCTTCATCTTGAGAAGGTCAACCACGCCGGCAAAGGTGTCTTCAGCGCCGATCGGAATAACGATGGGCACCGGATGCGCCTGGAGGCGCTTCTGCATCTGGTCGTAGACCTTGAAGAAGTTGGCGCCGGTACGGTCCATCTTGTTGACGAACGCGAGACGGGGCACATGGTACTTGTTCGCCTGACGCCACACCGTTTCGGACTGCGGCTGGACGCCGCCCACGGCGCAGTACACCATGCAGGCGCCGTCGAGGACGCGCATCGAACGTTCCACTTCAACCGTGAAGTCGACGTGGCCCGGGGTGTCGATGATGTTCAGGCGATACGGTTCCCACTGCATCTCCATGCCGCGCCAGAAGCAGGTCGTGGCAGCGGACGTAATGGTGATGCCGCGTTCCTGTTCCTGCTCCATCCAGTCCATCGTCGCAGCGCCGTCATGCACTTCGCCGATCTTGTGGTTGACGCCCGTATAGAACAGGATGCGTTCAGTCGTGGTGGTCTTGCCCGCGTCAATGTGGGCAGAAATACCGATATTGCGATAGCGCGAAATCGGAGTCTGACGAGCCATTTAAGGTTCCTCTCAAAGTTCGCCGCACGAACTCCTTCAGACGGAGCGCCGTGCGGTGGATAAGCGATTCGATTAGAAGCGGAAATGCGAGAAGGCCTTGTTGGCTTCAGCCATACGATGGACCTCATCGCGCTTCTTCACGGCACCGCCGCGATTTTCGCTGGCGTCGAGCAGCTCGCCGGCGAGGCGCTGCGGCATCGACTTTTCAGAGCGGCTCTTGGCCGACTCGCGCAGCCAGCGCATCGCGAGAGCGAGGCGGCGGACCGGACGGACTTCGACCGGGACCTGGTAGTTCGCGCCACCGACGCGGCGGGACTTAACCTCAACCAGCGGACGGACATTGTTGATGGCGTTGTTGAACACTTCCAGAGCGCTCTTGCCGGTCTTTTCTTCGATCTGCGCGAAAGCGCCGTAGACGATGCGTTCTGCAACCGCCTTCTTGCCATCGAGCATGATCACATTGATGAACTTGGTAACTTCAACGCTGCCGAACTTCGGATCCGGCAGAATTTCGCGCTTAGGTACTTCGCGACGACGGGGCATTTGAATTCCTCTTTCGATACTTCAGTCTTGTACGTTCTGCGTTCCCCAACCGGGGCGAGCCGTACATTTGGATTGATTTTGCGGACTAAGCGTCCGCGACTTACTCGGTCCGGGAAACCGTTTTCCCATGACCGTTCGCCTGCGGCAGATGCCGCGAAGCCTATTAGGCCGCCTTCGGGCGCTTCGCGCCGTACTTGGAGCGGGCCTGCTTGCGGTCCTTGACGCCCTGGGTATCCAGAGAGCCGCGCACGATGTGATAACGCACGCCAGGAAGGTCCTTCACACGGCCGCCGCGGATGAGCACAACAGAGTGCTCCTGCAGGTTGTGGCCTTCACCACCGATGTAGGAAATGACTTCAAAGCCGTTGGTGAGGCGCACCTTGGCGACCTTACGCAGAGCGGAGTTCGGCTTCTTCGGGGTCGTGGTGTACACACGAGTGCAAACGCCGCGCTTCTGCGGGCAGTTCTTAAGAGCCGGGCTCTTGCTCTTATCGTGCGTGAGCTCACGAGGCTTGCGAACAAGCTGGTTAATAGTAGGCATATCGTCCGTCTAAATTGTTAAGAGCGCCCCTATCAAAAAATAAAGAGACGCTGTTGTTTAACCGTCTTCAGTTTCCTATTCTCCCCGAACAGCTTACTCTCAGAGGGATTTCGCTGTATAAACCGAGGGATTCAGGACCCTGAAAGCAGGTGATTGTCGTTCAGATTGCTCCGGAGTGTCAAGCCAAAGCGATGGAAAAACAAAAAAGAACGGTCCGGACTCCCTTCTCTTACGAGAATGCGGAATCCGGACCGTTCTTTCTCTTCGCAATAAGCCGGCGGCTCTAAAGCTGTCGGCTTATCGCGAATTTGCGCTGCAATCAGGAGGCAGGCTGCTCGTCGGCTTCGGCGGGCTTCTTCGGAGCCTTCTCTTCTTCCACAACAGCTTCCTTGTGGTCGAAGGCAGCGAACGGATTGACTGCGGGCTTTTCGGCCGCTTCAGACATTTCCTCTTCAACTTCCTGCTGCGCCGCTGCGGCTTCGCCTTCAGGGAGCGGTTCGTCGAAAGCCTGAGTTTCACGCTCGAGACGTTCTGCCAGCTCCTGCGCCTTATGCGCCTGATGATAGGCAAGACCCGTACCGGCAGGAATCAGACGGCCGACAATCACGTTTTCCTTCAGGCCGCGCAGATCGTCGCGCTTGCCCATGATGGCGGCTTCGGTAAGCACGCGGGTCGTTTCCTGGAAGGAAGCAGCCGAAATGAAGCTGTCCGTCGAGAGAGACGCCTTCGTAATGCCGAGGAGCACGTTTTCATAGGTGGCGGGACGCTTGCCGAGCGCAGTGACGCGATCGTTTTCGTCGAGCATCTCGGAACGCTCAACCTGTTCGCCCTGAATGAAGTGCGTATCGCCCGGATCAGCAATCTGGACGCGGCGCAGCATCTGACGAACGATCACTTCAATGTGCTTGTCGTTGATCTTCACGCCCTGCAGACGATAAACGTCCTGCACTTCGTCAACGATGTAGCGAGCGAGCTCTTCAATGCCGAGGAGGCGAAGGATGTCGTGCGGATCAACCGGTCCGTCGACGATTTCTTCACCCTTCTGAACGACCTGACCGTCGTGGACGAGAACCGTCTTGTCCTTGCTGATCAGCGTTTCATGCGCATTGCCTTCCTGATCGGTAATGATGAGGCGCTGCTTGCCCTTCGTTTCCTTGCCGAAAGTGACCGTACCGGTAACTTCTGCAAGCATGCCGGCATCCTTCGGGCTGCGGGCTTCGAAAAGTTCCGCAACGCGCGGCAGACCGCCCGTAATATCACGGGTCTTCTGCGATTCCGTCGGGATGCGGGCGAGCACCTCGCCCATGCCGATATCCTGACCGTCGCGGACGACCACGAAGGCGCCCACCGGCAGCTGAATCGTCACAGCGTGGTCCGTGCCCGGAATCTTCACCTCGGAGCCGTCCTCATTGAGGAGGTGCACCAAGGGGCGAAGAATGCCTGCAGCGCTCGCCTTGCCGCCCTTGCCCGCCGTCTTCTTCGGGTCAATGACGACGAGGCTCGAAAGGCCCGTCACTTCGTCGACCTGATTCATCACGGTGACGTTTTCGATCACGTTTTCGAACTTAACGCGACCGGCGTACTCCGTAATAATCGGACGGGTCATCGGATCCCAGGTAGCGAGCTGCTGGCCGGCCTTGATCGTCTGATCGGCCTTCACAAGAAGCGTCGAACCGTAAGGAACCTTATGGCGTTCGCGTTCGCGGCCGTGGTCGACAACCACAATTTCGCCCGAACGGGAAATAACCACCAGCTCGCCCTTCGAGGACTTGACGAAGCGCATGGCCGGGCTGAAGGTCACCGTACCGGCGGACTTCGCCTCAACGCTCGAAGCAACGGCAGCACGCGAAGCCGCGCCGCCGATGTGGAACGTACGCATCGTGAGCTGCGTGCCCGGTTCGCCAATCGACTGAGCAGCGATGACGCCGACGGATTCACCGGCGTTGACCAGCGTGCCGCGGCCGAGATCGCGGCCGTAGCACTTGGCGCAGAGGCCGTAGCGCGTATCGCAGGTGAGCGGCGTGCGGACCTTCACCATGTCGATGCCGAGTTCGTCGAGCTTGTCGCAGGCGCGTTCGTCGAGCAGCGTGCCGGCAGCAAGAACAACCTCGTGCGTATCCGGGTTGACAACGTCGGTCGCCGTCACGCGGCCGAGGACTCGGTCGCGCAGGGCCTGAATAACTTCACCGCCTTCAACGAGGGCGCGCATCTCAACGCCGCGGGTCGTGTGGCAGTCGTCTTCAACCACCACGAGATCCTGCGTAACGTCGACGAGGCGACGCGTAAGGTAGCCGGAGTTCGCGGTCTTCAGAGCCGTATCCGCGAGGCCCTTACGGGCGCCGTGGGTCGAAATGAAGTACTGCAGAACGTTAAGGCCTTCACGGAAGTTCGCCGTAATCGGCGTTTCAATGATGGAGCCGTCAGGCTTGGCCATCAGGCCGCGCATGCCGGCGAGCTGACGAATCTGCGCTGCGGAACCGCGGGCGCCCGAGTCAGCCATCATGTAGACGCTGTTGAAGGATTCCTGGGAAACCTTGTGGCCGTGACGATCGATCGTGGGCTCGGACGAGAGCTCCTGCATCATCACCTTGCCCACCTGGTCCGACGTGCGGCCCCAGATGTCGACCACCTTGTTGTAGCGTTCGCCCTGAGTGACGAGGCCCGAGGTGTACTGCGCCTCAATTTCCTTCACTTCCTGCTCGGCGGCGCGAACGAGGCCTTCCTTCTGAGCGGGGACCTTCATGTCGCCCACGCAGATCGAAATGCCGGCACGCGTCGAGAGGCGGTAGCCGTTGTCCTTGAGCTTGTCGGCGAAGATCACCGTCGCGCGCAGACCGCAGAGGCGGAAGCAGCGGTTGATGAGCTTGGCGATTTCCTTCTTCTTGAGGGTGATGTTGAGCTCCTTGAAGCTCATGCCTTCAGGAAGGATTTCCGAGAGGAGCGCACGGCCGACGGACGTCTCGTAGCGGACGATCTTCGGGGTCTTCTCACCGGTTTCGCGATTGAGCTCGTATTCCTTGATTCGGACCGTGCAGCGCGTCTGCAGTTCGACGACGCCGTTGTCCCAGGCGCGCTGAACCTCAGCGACGTCCGAGAAGAACATGCCTTCGCCCTTGCCGTTGATCTTTTCGCGGGTCGCGTAGTAAAGACCAAGCACCATGTCCTGAGACGGCACGATCGAGGGATCGCCGTTAGCCGGGAAGAGGACATTGTTCGAGCTCATCATCAGTCCGCGAGCCTCGAGCTGAGCTTCGAGAGAAAGCGGAACGTGAATAGCCATCTGGTCGCCGTCGAAGTCGGCGTTGAAGGCCGCGCAGACGAGCGGATGGAGCTGCATCGCCTTGCCTTCGATCAGCTTCGGCTCAAAGGCCTGAATGCCGAGTCGGTGCAGCGTAGGCGCACGGTTGAGCATGACCGGGTGCTCGAAGATCACTTCCTCGAGGATGTCCCAGACCACGGCTTCCTGGTTCTCGACCATCTTCTTCGCAGCCTTCGGCGTGGGCGCAAGGCCGCGCAGAACGAGCTTATTGAAGATGAAGGGCTTGAAGAGCTCGAGCGCCATCAGCTTAGGCACGCCGCACTGGTGCAGGCGCAGTTCCGGACCCACCGTAATCACGGAACGGCCGGAGTAGTCGACGCGCTTGCCGAGCAGGTTCTGACGGAAGCGGCCGGACTTGCCCTTGATCATGTCGGCGAGCGACTTGAGCGGGCGCTTGTTGGCGCCGGTCATCGCCTTGCCGCGGCGGCCGTTGTCGAGGAGCGAGTCCACGGCTTCCTGGAGCATGCGCTTTTCATTGCGCACGATGATGTCCGGAGCCTTGATTTCAAGGAGACGCTTCAGGCGGTTGTTGCGGTTGATGACGCGGCGATAGAGATCATTAAGATCCGAGGTCGCAAAGCGGCCGCCGTCGAGCGCGACGAGCGGACGGAGATCCGGCGGAAGCACCGGAAGAACCGTCATGATCATCCATTCAGGCTTGATGCCCGAACGCTGGAAGCCTTCAAGAACCTTGAGACGCTTGGCGAACTTCTTGATCTTCGCTTCCGAAGCCGTGTTGGCGAGCTCGTCGCGAAGACGGGCAACTTCCGAGTCGATGTCAATCGTGCGAAGGAGTTCGCCGATCGCTTCAGCGCCCATCATGGCCTTGAAGTCGTCGCCGAATTCAGCCGTCTTCTGGATGAACTCCTCTTCATTGAGGAGCTGGCCGCGCTCGAGCGTCGAAAGGCCCGGATCAACAACGATGTAGGCTTCGAAGTAAAGCACGCGCTCGATGTCGCGAAGCGGAATATCGAGCACCATGCCCATGCGCGACGGCAGGCTCTTGAGGAACCAGATGTGCGCCACCGGGCTCGCAAGGTCAATGTGGCCCATGCGTTCACGGCGCACCTTGGCGAGCGTCACTTCAACGCCGCACTTTTCGCAGATGACGCCGCGGTTCTTAAGGCGCTTGTACTTGCCGCAAAGGCATTCGTAGTCCTTCACCGGCCCGAAGATCTTCGCGCAGAAAAGACCGTCGCGCTCAGGCTTCTGAGTGCGGTAGTTGATCGTCTCCGGCTTCTTGACTTCGCCGTAGGACCAGGAGTGGATCTTTTCAGGGCTGGCAAGACCGATGCGGATGGCATCGAAATGCTCGTCCTTGTGGACCTGGTTGAAAATGTCATTAAGCGCAGAATTCATTTCGCTTAAATCCTCTCTTAGTTCTTGACGAGGTCGATGTCGATGCCGAGCGACCGGATTTCCTTCACGAGCACGTTGAAGGATTCGGGCATGCCCGCTTCAATCTTGTGCTCGCCCTTGACGATGTTTTCATAGACCTTCGTGCGGCCGTTGACATCGTCGGACTTGACGGTAAGCATTTCCTGCAGCACGTAAGCCGCACCGTAGGCTTCGAGCGCCCAGACTTCCATTTCGCCGAAGCGCTGGCCGCCGAACTGCGCCTTGCCGCCCAGAGGCTGCTGCGTGACGAGAGAGTACGGGCCAGTGGAGCGCGCGTGCATCTTGTCGTCGACGAGGTGGTGCAGCTTGAGGTAGTGCATGTAGCCCACAGTCACAGGACGCTCGAAAGCATCACCCGTACGGCCGTCATAGAGGGTCGCCTGGGTCTTCGAGGGCGTGAGCTGCAGACGAGCGGCTTCCTCATCCGGGAAAGCGAGGTCGAGCATCATGCGGATCTGCTCTTCCGTAGCACCGTCAAAGACCGGCGTGGCGAACGGAACGCCGTTCTGCAGGTTGCGGGCCATGCGCATGAGTTCCTCATCCGTAAGGCTGTCGAGATCCTCGTGCTTGCCGGTACGGTTGTAGACCTCATTGAGGAACGCACGGATCTGACGGATCTGCTCGGTCTTGAGCATCTGCTCAATGCGCCAGCCGATGCCCTTGGCGGCCCAGCCGAGGTGAACTTCAAGCACCTGACCGATGTTCATGCGCGACGGCACGCCGAGCGGATTAAGAACGATGTCGGCGGGACGACCGTCGGCCATGTACGGCATATCTTCAACCGGGCAGATCTTGGAGACCACGCCCTTGTTGCCGTGACGGCCGGCCATCTTGTCGCCGGGCTGCAGACGACGGCGTTCGGCGATGTACACCTTCACCATCTTGAGCACGCCCGGGGGCAGTTCGTCGCCGCGCGTAAGCTTGTCGTTCTTGATGTCGTACTTGCGGGAATTGTCTTCGCGCGTGTGCTCGATCGCCTGCTTCGTGAGATCGATGTAGTGCTGAGCGGATTCCTCTTCCATGCGCAGGTCAAAGAGATCGTAGCCCTGCATGGTGGCGAGGAATTCGGGCGTCAGCACGCAGTCGGCGGGGAGGCCCTCGAGCTTCATCGTGCTCACGACCTTGTGGCCGGCGAGCTGACGACGCAGACGGTCGAAGGAGTCGCGTTCCACAATGCGCAGCTGGTCGTCAAGATCGCGGCGATAACGCTTGAGCGCCTCGGCAATGATGCTTTCAGCACGCTTGTCGCGCTTCACGCCGTCGCGGGTGAAGACCTGCACGTCGATAACCGTGCCGGTCATGCCGGACGGAACGCGCAGCGACGTATCCTTCACATCCGAAGCCTTCTCGCCGAAGATCACGCGCAGGAGCTTCTCTTCCGGCGTGAGCTGGGTTTCGCCCTTCGGCGTCACTTTGCCGACGAGCACGTCGCCGGCCTTGACTTCGGCGCCGATGAAGACGATGCCGGAATCATCAAGACGGGAGAGCTGGTTTTCCGAGAGGTTCGAAATGTCGCGGGTGATTTCCTCAGGCCCGAGCTTCGTGTCGCGCGAAACAACCGAAAGCTCCTCGATGTGGATCGAGGTGTAGCGGTCGTCGGCAACCACGCGCTCGCTGATAAGCACCGAGTCTTCGTAGTTGTAGCCGTTCCACGGCATGAACGCGATCAGCATGTTCTGGCCGAGGGCGAGTTCGCCCGTATCGGTCGAAGCGCCGTCGGCGAGCACGTCGCCCACAGCCACGCGATCGCCCTTCACAACGATCGGACGCTGATTGATGTTGGTCGACTGGTTGGAACGGGTGAACTTCTGCAGGTTGTAGATGTCCACGCCCGTTTCACCGGCAACCGATTCCTCATCGTTCACGCGGATAACCACGCGGTTGGCGTCGACATAGTCGACAACGCCGCCGCGGCGCGCCTGGACGGCCGTCTTCGAGTCGACGGCCACCGTGCGTTCGATGCCCGTACCGACGACAGGCTTTTCCGGACGCAGGCAGGGCACGCCCTGACGCTGCATGTTCGCGCCCATCAGAGCACGGTTCGCGTCATCGTGTTCAAGGAACGGAATCAGAGCGGCAGCGCAGGAAACAATCTGCGCCGGCGCAACGTCCATGTACTGAATGCGTTCGGGCGAGGCAAGAATCGTTTCGCCGTTGTCGCGGGCGGAAACGAGTTCCTGCGTAAGGCGGCCGTGATCATCCATCTCGGCGTTGGCCTGAGCGATGATGTACTTGCCTTCCTCAATGGCGGAAAGGTAGTGAATTTCCTTCGTCGCCACGCCGTCGACAACCTTGCGGTACGGCGTTTCAAGGAAGCCGTACTCGTTGAGGCGCGCATAAAGAGCGAGCGAATTAATAAGGCCGATGTTCGGACCTTCAGGCGTTTCAATCGGGCAGACGCGACCGTAGTGGGTCGAGTGCACGTCGCGCACTTCAAAGCCGGCGCGCTCGCGCGTCAGACCGCCAGGACCGAGAGCGGAAATACGGCGCTTATGCGTGATTTCCGAGAGCGGGTTCGTCTGGTCCATGAACTGCGAGAGCTGGCTCGAACCGAAGAACTCGCGGATCGCGGCCGAGATGGGCTTCGAATTGATCAGATCCTGCGGCGTAAGGCCGTCGCTTTCGGCCTGGTTGAGGCGTTCCTTGACGGCACGCTCAACGCGCACGAGGCCGGCGCGGAACTGATTCTCGGCGAGTTCGCCGACGCAGCGGACGCGGCGGTTGCCGAGGTGGTCGATGTCGTCGACGCCGTTCACCGGGCAAATGCGCTTTTCACCCTTTTCGTCGACGAGCTCGACGTCGTCCTGACCGTTGCGAAGCGCAACGAGAAGCGCCATCGTGTCAACGATGTCTTCCTTCGTAAGCGTGCGGGCGCCTTCGGCAGAGGGACGGCCGAAACGGGCGTTGACCTTCATGCGGCCGACGCGCGACAGATCGTACGCATCAGCATCAAAGAAGAGGCGGTCGAAGAGCGTCTCAACCGCTTCTTCCGTGGGCGGTTCGCCCGGACGCATCATGCGGTAGATGGCAACACGGGCGGAGAACTGATCCGGCGTGTCGTCAAGGCGCAGCGTGTTGGAAATATAAGCGCCGTGATCGAGCTCATTCGTAAAGAGCGTCTCGATCTTGCGCACGCGGGAGACGCGCAGGTGCTCGAGCGTCGCTTCCGTGATTTCCTCATTGGCCTGAGCAATGACTTCGCCCGTCTGCGCGTCGACAATGTTCTTCGCAAGAACGCGCCCGAGGAGGTAGTCGTCGGGGACGGCGATCGTCGTCACGCCGGCCTTCGAAATGTCGCGCAGATGCTTGGCAGTAATGCGCTTGTCATGCGGAACGATGACCTTGCCTTCGCCGTCCGTAATGTCGAACGACATCGTCTGGCCCTTAAGTCGTTCAGGGACGACAGGGAGCTTCGCTCCGCTCTTGAGAAGCTGGAAGCTGTCGAAAGCGAAGAAGCGCGCGAGGATGTCCTCGACCGAATAGCCGATGGCCTTCAGGAGGATCGTGCCGGGCATCTTGCGGCGGCGGTCGACGCGGAAGTAAAGGATGTCCTTGGCGTCGAATTCGAAGTCAAGCCACGAACCGCGGTAGGGAATAACGCGAGCCGAGAAGAGGAGCTTGCCCGACGAATGGGTCTTGCCCTTGTCATGCTCGAAGAAGATGCCGGGAGAACGGTGCAGCTGGGAAACGATGACGCGTTCCGTGCCGTTCACAATGAACGAACCCTTTTCCGTCATCAGGGGGATTTCGCCCATGTAGACGTCGTTCTCACGGATTTCCTTGATCGTTTCCGGCTGAGCGGCTTCGCGATCATAGATTTCAAGACGGATCTTGGCGCGAAGACGCGAGCAGTAGGTAAGACCGCGCAGCTGGCACTCAGCCACGTCGAACTCAGGTTCGGCGAGGTTGTAGCCAGCGAATCTCAGACGGGCGTAACCATTGTTGCTCGTGATCGGGAAGATCGAAGTGAAGGCGGCCTGAAGGCCGAGATTGCTGCTGCGCGCAGCGGGCTTCACGTTGGCCTGCAGGAAGTCTTCGTACGAACGAAGCTGAATATCAAGCAGGGAAGGCACTTCAAGGACGCTCGGGCGAGAGGCGAAGCTCTTGCGGATGCGCTTCTTTTCAGTGAACGAGTACGACATGTAGACTCCGTTCGACATTAGGAATGAACCGGGAGAAGTCGGCTCTTGATGAGATAAAAAAGGGGAGACGCCGAAAAGCCGCTCGGCACTTCAGACTTTCAACTGGTCTGAGTCCGCGCGGCGCGCAATAACAGATTGTCTGCTGGAAAGACGATTCATCAAGGTAAAGACTTTGATCTGATTTTCTCATGGATCACAAAAGAAAAACAGATCAAAGCCTCCTTGCGGAGGCTTTGAGTTGCGGCGGACGCCCGGAGGCATCCGCACGCACTGGTGTATCCAAGTAAATATTACTTGAGAACGACCTTGGCGCCAGCCTCTTCGAGCTTCTTGGCAGCGGCTTCGGCGTCAGCCTTCGGGAGGCCTTCCTTAACAGCCTTCGGAGCGCCTTCGACGAGGTCCTTGGCTTCCTTGAGGCCGAGGCCCGTGAGTTCACGGACAGCCTTAATGCAGGCGATCTTGTTCGAGCCGGCGGCTTCGAGAACGACGTCAAATTCGGTCTTTTCTTCAGCAGCGGCGCCACCAGCGGCAGCACCCGGGGCGGCCACAGCGACAGCGGCGGCAGCAGCGGAAACACCGAACTTCTCTTCCATCATCTTGATGAGTTCAGAGATTTCGAGGACGGTCTTGGACGCGATTGCGTCAAGGATTTCTTCATTGGTAAGGGCCATTTTTAGCTCCGTATTACGTAGTGTTTAAATTTTGAAAGGTGATTGGGATCAGGCAGCGGCCTGTTCCTTGGCATCGCGCACAGCGGCCACGGTGCGTACGAAGCGCGCCGGAACCTCGTTGATGGTGCGGACGAACTTCGCGATCGGCTCGTTCATCGTCGCCATCAACTTGGCAAGGAGTTCGTCGCGGCTCGGCATCGAGGCGAGCTGCTTGACGGCTTCCACGTCCATGACGTAGTTGGCCATCGCACCGCCCTTAACGACGAGCTTTTCGTTGTCCTTGGCGAAGTTGACGAGAACCTTGGCCACAGCGACCGGGTCGGCGGAGAAGCCGTAGACGAGCGGACCAGCAAACTGGTCAGCAAGTCCGGCAAACCCCGTGCCTTCCACGGCGCGGCGAACCAGAGTGTTCTTGACAACACGCAGCGTCACGCCATTCTTGCGCGCTTCAGCGCGCAGCTTCGTGACGGCCTGTACGGTCAGCCCACGGTATTCGGCGATGACCATCGCGGACGAATTCGAAACAACTTCCGAAATCTCCGCAATGACTGCCGCCTTGTCTTCACGATTAAGACCCATGGTCTGGCTCCACTCAGAGACGTCAGCCTTGCGGCCGACGCCGGTTGCGATTAACCGGCAACCTTCTGAGAGCTTGACTTCTGTCGGAAGTGATGCATCCCTTATTAGGACAATCACTTTGCAAACACGACGCAATGTCTCTCTTCGGTGCCGTCTGCGCTGGACCTCTTGTCGGCAACCGCATTTTCGAGCGGAAGAAGCTTGAAAAGCGGCTCAAGAGAATTAAAAGCGGGACTTCCCCGGACATCTGTTTCTTCCGTGTCCGGCGGAAACTGGCGCTCTCCAGCGGTCTTTGACAGCAGTTCAGCCTTCACCAGCCTTTCCGGCCGGGTTCGGGCTGAACCACCCAAAGCCCTTGAGGCTTCACAGCCTCAGCGGAAATCATTCGACTTCCGGGCATCCCCGCTGACGGGGTTCGCTCGAGCGGCGCCAGATTCTGATGGAATCCGCGCCGCCTGGCGCACTACAGGAGTGCCGCTCCTGGAAAAGTTGTATTACGCGTTGATGGTGCCGGCATCAATGCGAAGGCCCGGGCCCATCGTCGAGGAGACAGAGATCTTGCAGAGATACTGACCCTTCGAGGAGGCGGGCTTGAGCTTCGTGAGCTGATCGACGAGCGCGGCGAGGTTCGTGCGCAGACGTTCGGCTTCGAAGGAAGCGCGGCCGATCGGCGCATGAATGATGCCGGCCTTGTCGGCGCGGAACTGGACCTGACCAGCCTTGGCGTTCTTGACAGCCTGAGCGACGTTCGGCGTGACCGTGCCGACCTTGGGGTTCGGCATGAGGCCGCGCGGGCCGAGGATCTGGCCGAGCTGGCCGACAACGCGCATGGCATCCGGCGAAGCGATCACGACGTCAAAGTCGAGTTCACCAGCCTTAACCTTGGCGGCGAGGTCGTCGAAACCGACGATATCAGCACCGGCAGCGCGGGCTTCATCGGCCTTGGCGCCCTGCGTGAAGACGGCGACGCGGACAGTCTTGCCCGTGCCTTCCGGCATCACGACAGCGCCGCGGACGGCCTGGTCGGACTTGCGGGGATCGATGCCGAGCTGAATGGCAACGTCCACGGATTCGTCAAACTTGGCGGTCGCGTTGGCGCGAACGATGTTGAAGGCATCAAGAGCGGGATAGGCCTTGCCGGCTTCAATCTTGCCCTGGAACGCCTGCTGACGCTTCGTAAGCTTAGCCATTTAGAGACCCTCCACAATGATGCCCATCGAACGAGCGGAACCCGCGATCGTACGAACAGCGGCATCCAGATCAGCAGCCGTAAGATCCGGCTCCTTGGTCTTGGCGATCTCTTCGGCCTGAGCGCGCGTGATCTTGCCCACCTTGTCCGTGTGCGGACGCGAAGAACCCTTCTGAATCTTGGCCGCCTTCTTGATGAGGATGGTGGCCGGGGGGGTCTTCATGATGAACGTGAAGCTCTTGTCAGCGTACGCAGTGATCACGACCGGGATCGGAAGACCAGCTTCCATGCCCTGCGTCTTCGCGTTGAACGCCTTGCAGAACTCCATGATGTTCAGGCCGCGCTGACCGAGAGCCGGGCCGATTGGGGGCGAGGGGTTAGCCTTGCCGGCAGGAACCTGCAGCTTAATAAAGCCGACGATTTTCTTTGCCATTTGGCGTAAATTCCTATTGGGTTCAAACGCCCTGCTTAATCCATTCGGATCAGCGGGCTCCCCAGTTGGTTAAACGAGAGAAGCGCGACTATACACCTCAGTTTTTTGAGGTGCAACCGCTTTCCCCAAAAAATTTTTAGATCTTCTCAACTTCGTTGAAGGCGAGATCAACCGGCGTGTCGCGACCGAAGATCGAAACAAACACGTTGAGGCGGCTCTTGTCGTAATCGACAACTTCCACGCGGCCGGTGAAGTCCTTGAAGGCGCCCGACTTGACGCGCACCATTTCTCCCACCTCGAATTCAATCTTCGGACGGGGCTTCTCGGCGCTCGTTTCAGCAGCATTCAGAATGTTGCTCACTTCCGCGGGCGAGAGCATGACGGGATTGTTGTTCCCGAGGAACTCAATCACGCGCGGCGTGCTGTTGACCAGATGCCACGTGGCATCGTTCATTTCCATCTGAATGAAGACGTAGCCCGGGTACATGCGGCGCTCGGTCGTCATCTTGCGCCCGTTGCGCACTTCGTGAACCTTCTCAATCGGAAGCAGCACTTCGCCGAAGCTGTCGCGAAGAGGACCGCTCTGAGCAATACGCTCCTCCAGAGCATTCTTCACGCTCTTTTCCATAGAGGAGTAAACATGGAGCGTGTACCAGTGCATATTGTCGTTAGCCATGGCTCATCCCTTCCAAACTGTCGATTAGAGCGAGAGACGAAGGAGGACGTCGTAAAGCCCCCATTCGATGATCATGTCGCAGAAGAAAAGAAAGAAGGCGATGATGACCACAAAAGCCATCACCAGGCCCGTCGTATTGAGCGTTTCCTTGCGGGTCGGCCAAACGACGCGGCGCAGCTCTTCATAGGACTGCTGACCGTATGCAAGGAAGCGCTTTCCGGAAGGAGAAAGCCAGGCAATGATCAGCGCGAGGACCAGTCCGCCGCAAAGGGCGCCCAGGCGCACCGCCAGAGCCTGTTCGGAGAGGAGCGCAAAGGCAACTACCCCGCCGAGAGCGCAGAGCGCGGCCAGCGTCACAAGGACGAGATCGCTCTTGCTCGAGGCGGTTTCAACTTCTTGAGTGCTCATGAATTGAATCCAGATCTCCCGCACCTGCGCATTGGGCTCCCTTGAGCCCATGATTAATGCCTTCTGGCGGGACTTGACGAAAAATAGCAGATGATTTTACCGGCATTTCATTTTCGATGCATTGCCAATGACCGGTTTTTCTTCCGCGCAAGAGAAAAGCCAAGCTGGATTACCCAACTTGGCTTTTCTTGTTTTTTGGCAGGGGCAGAAGGAATCGAACCCTCAACCTACGGTTTTGGAGACCGTCGCTCTGCCGATTGAGCTATGCCCCTGTCTTCCCTTCAGGTCAAGCTTGAAGCTCGACCTTCAGGAGGTGATCATTACTCGATGATCTGGGCAACGACGCCGGCGCCGACCGTGTGGCCGCCTTCGCGAATAGCGAAGCGCAGACCCTGTTCCATGGCGATCGGGCAGATCAGCTTC
>NZ_WEHX01000052.1 GCF_009183815.1 Sutterella seckii
CTGAACCCCGATGAGTTTCTGAATCGTCAGCTCAAAACGAGTCTGCGGGTGAAGGGGCCGAAGAATCACGAAGAAACGCTCGAGCACGCAAAGGAGATCTCCTCCACCTTCAAAAGTCAGAAGACCCCTATTCGCGCCTGTTTTACGAATGAGAGTACCCTCTATGCACAGGCGGCCTGACCCCAAGCGCCACACAGCACCATCCGTCAACTATTAAATACCTTTGTTAATAATGCCCCCGATAATACTTTCTCATCTGTGAGGGGAAATCCCTTGCAATTAAAGTCCTTCCCTTGGAAGGTTCCGGCAGACAGAAGCTGTTTGGCGATGGTCTCTGTCTGTCATTTCACTCAAGTGCTTCCTGCAGGGGATTCCCCGGCGGGAAGACTAGCAAATTTTCGAACATGAAAATGAAGATGACTCTTGCTGCTCTCGCAATTCTCGGCGCCTTTGCCGGCTCTGCCGCCGCTGCTGACGTGACGCTCTACGGCCTCGTCGACTACGGCTTCAGCTATGAACATACCGACGGCGACACCGCCGCGGATGCCAATGACTCCTTCCAGATGAAGTCCGGCCAGAACAGCGGCTCGCGCTTCGGCGTGAAGGGCGCGGAAGACCTCGGCAACGGCCTCAAGGTCGGCTTCGTCCTTGAGAACGGCTTTGCCGGCGACTCGGGCACGTTCTCGACAACGAACAAGCTCTTTGACCGCGAAGCCCAGCTCAACCTTTCGGGCGCCTTCGGCACGATCGCCTTCGGCCGCATGGGCCAGCTCGCGAGCGCCAACGGCTCCTTCGGCCTTCTCGGTCAGACCTCGCCCTTCTCTTCGGGCTGGGGCGACTCGATCGGACAGAAGTTCGTCACCGCTGACGGCTGGACGCGCTTCGACAACACCATCACCTATGCCACCCCGGACTTCGCCGGCTTCAAGGTGTACGCCCAGTATTCGCTCAAGAACAGCTCGACTGAAGGCGGCGACGAAGGCAAGTCCTCCGCCAACCGCTACTACGGCATCGCCGCCACCTACAAGGCCGAGAACCTCTACCTTGTCGGCATCGTTGATTCGATCAACCACGGCAAGCAGATGTACTTCGGCGGCACCGGGTACAACTACACCTACGACGCCGACCAGCTGACGGTAACCCTCGGCGGCAACTACGACTTCGGCGTCGCCAAGGTCTATGCCATGGGCCAGTACTTCCAGAACGCCATCGCTGTTGGTCAGAAATACATCACCGATTCCAGCTTCGGCAAGTTCGGCTACTCCTTCGGCGACACTGCCGGCTGGGAAAGCGCTGACGGCTACGGCCTCGCGCTCGGCGTCGGCGTTCCCGTCCTCGGCGGCACGGCCAAGGCTCACGTCGGATACATGGATGCTGAAGCCGCTGAAGACAGCAGCAGGAAGCTCAGCCGCTGGAACGTTGCCGTCGGCTACGACTACAGCCTCAGCAAGCGCACTTCCGTCTACAGCGCCGCGGCTTACACCAAGGACGACAACACGGATTACTCGGGTCTTGAACCCTCGTCCGTCGAAGTCATCGCCGGCCTGATCCATCGCTTCTAATCATTGAACGGCATGTCCCGGGTTTGAAGAGCCTTTCCAGGACATGCATTTCCTTCCTGCCCGCCCGAAGCATTGCACGTGCCCCGGGCGGGCTTCGTTTTGACGTCACCCGGAGTCGCCGAACTGCCGTAGAGAAAGGTCGCAAACCGAAATTTGATTTCGCGAAATCCGCACGTTTATTAGGGAAAGGAACGATAGCCGTCTCCCGTGCCGCAACTCTAGGATGACTCCAATCATCGGGCGATCCTCAATCGCCCCGAGTTCAAAGGAAAGGAGAACATCATGTCCGGCATTTCCCGCCGCGAATTCGCGCGCTTCACAATTCTCTGCGCAGCGGCAGCCACTGCGCCGATGGCCGCCCACGCCTTCGGCGGACCGTCAGGCGCCGCCACGATCTACAAGAACCAGGGCCACCTCGGCGAACTAATCACGAATCCCTACAAGATTGCTCCGCTCACGGCCATCATCCGGAACGGCGGCTATGTTGTGAGAAATGCCAAAGTTCGCATTAATCCGAAGAAGGACGGTCAGGAAATCGCCTACGCCGTCTCCGACGCGCAGGTCCTCACGCACGGCGGCATCCCGGTCTTCGGCCTCTATCCGGACTACCGCAACACCGTTGAGATCACCTACGACCGCATCTACAACGGGAAAACCGAACACTTCACGGACAAGGTCTTCATCCGCACGCAGCCGGTCTACGGACTCGTGCCCTTCCCGAAGGCCGAAGTGAAGAAGGCTGCCGAAGGGAAATTCGCCGACCGCCTCTACTACATCAACAACATCGGCGGCAACAACAATACCCGCCATGCCGTCTGGAACAACCCTGAAGGCGGGGCTCTGCAGTGGTCGTCCTATCCCCTCAACATGGTGATCGACACCAGGGGCGAAGTCCGCTGGTTCCTCTACCCGGAAGGCATCTACGACGTCGATTCCCTCTATGACGGCGGCATCATGATGGGCCTCAGGCAGAACGACGACGGCGCCATCACCTGGGGCTACGGCCAGCACTACGTCAAGTACGACATCATGGGCCGCGAAATCTGGAACCGCCGGCTGCCCTACGGCTACAACGACTTCAGCCACACGATGGACGCCGCGCAGAACGGACACTATTTCCTGCGCGTTGCCTCTTCTAACCTGAAGCGCCTTGACGGCCGGAACGTCCGCACCGTGCGCGACATGATCATTGAGGTCGACGCCAACGGCACCGTTGTCGACGAGTGGCGCCTCTGGGACATTCTGGATCCCTACCGCAATACCGCCATCAAGGCGCTCGACCAGGGCGCCGTCTGCCTCAACATCGATCTGAAGCTCGCCGGGAAGACGCTTTCCGACGAGGAACTCCAGAAGCTCGATACGGAAGCGCATTTCGGCGACATCGTCGGCACGGGCCCGGGCCGCAACTGGGCGCACATCAATTCCGTCGACTACGACCCGACCGATGATTCGATCATCCTCTCCTCCCGCCATCAGTGCGCCGTCATCAAGATCGGCCGCGACAAGAAGGTGAAGTGGATTCTCGGCGCCCCGCGCGGCTGGAAGAAACCCTGGAGCGACGCGCTCCTCACGCCGGTCGACGCCAAGGGGCAGCCCCTTTCCTGCGACGACGCCTCCTGCTCGAACACGAATTTCGACTGGACCTGGACGCAGCACACGGCCTTCCGGATCGACAGCAAGTCGGACAAAAAGGTCATGTATCTTTCCGTCTTCGACAACGGCGACGGCCGCGGGTTCGATCAGCCGCCGCTTCCCGACATGAAGTATTCGCGCGCCGTCATCTACCGCATCGACCAGGAAAGGCGCACGGTCGAGCAGATCTGGGAATACGGCAAGGGAAAAGGCCACGAGTGGTTCAGCCCGGTGACGAGCCTCGTGGAATACATGCCCGACAAGGATTCCATCGTCACCTACGCCGCGACGGCAGGCGCCAACTACGACCTGAAGACGGGCGGCCTCACGTCGGCGCCGAACCCGTACCTCGACGAATTCGAATGGGGTTCGACCGTGCCGGCGGTGGAGATTCAATTGAAGAACACCACGGGCTACCAGGCCTTCGCCTTCGACGTCCATAAGGCCTTCAACGGCGTGATCCGCTAATACCTCCGCAAAACAGGAAAAAGCCGCGCCTCCTTCATCGGGAAGCGCGGCTTTTTCAAGGCTCGAGAACAAAGCTCCTTCGGACCTCCGGATCACCCGGCGGTCCGAAGAGAGGCGTCAGACGATTACTTCAGGTCCTTGGCAGCCGTTTCCGCAGCGACAACGCCCGAGACGATTGCCCAGGAGTTCATCATCGCGGTCATGGAGTCTGCGCCATTGGCGCCGCCCACCACGCAGCCCGCACCATAGAGGCCCGGGATGGGTTTGCCCGCCTTGTCGAGAATCCTCATGCCGCCGTCGGCCTTGAGGCCGCCGAGCGTCGTCTGGTAGCGGACCTTCTGCTCAACGATGTGGTAGGGACCAACGCCCAAGCCGCCCGTGATGCGGCGGTTGAAGTCCTTGTCGGCGCCGGCCTTCACCATTTCATTCCAGTGAGCGACCTGCGCTTCAAGACCCTTCGGGTCGATGCCCATCGTCTTCGCGGCATCCTCAAGGCTGTTCGAAACCGCCATCACCGGACGGCCGTTGTTGACGATCTTCGTCCACTGGTCGAGCGAAGCGGCATCAGGCACGAGCTTGTCTTCAAGAGACTTCGCGACGTACTGCTTCCAGGCGGCCGCATCCATCACGATGTAGGCGATCGATCCTGGCTGCTCAATGGTCTTGTCCGTGAGGACGCCGAGACCCGCGTTTTCATCGACGAAGCGCTTGCCGTCGCGGTTGACGTAGATGGCGCCCGACTTCTTCATCGTATCGGTCGAGGATGCAGTCGCTGCAAGGCCGTGATGCGGACGCGTTTCAACGCCCTGCGGGTACATCTTCACAAGATCGAGGTTGATCGTGCCTGCGCCGATCTTCGTTGCCATCTTGAAGCCGTCGCCCGTTTCGCCGTCAACGCCGTAGAAGAGATAATTCTTCATCTTCGGCGGGAGCATCGACTGGTCGGCGCCGTAGCCGCCCGAAGCGAGAATCACCGCCTTCGAGGTAAGTTCAACGGTGTTCCCGGCGGCATCCGTCGCCTTCACGCCGATCACGCGGCCCGACTTGTCGCGGATGAATTCCTGCGCGCGGGTTTCAAGCATGAGCTTCCCGCCCATGCCGAGGAACTTGTCCTTCATCAGGTGAAGGAAGTTGACCGAGCGGCCCTTGACGCCGAGCTGACGGTTCGCGGAGTGGTCCGGATACTGCGTTGCGGCAGGACCGTACGGAATCTTCATGTCGTAGATGAGCCAGTCGACAACGCCGCCCACCTTTTCGGTCACCATTTTGACGAGAACCGGGTCGTTCCTGTTCTTGCCGACGCGGAAGATGTCCTTGTAGGCAAGTTCAGGCGAATCCTTCGTCTCATGCATCACGTCGCGCTGGTATTTCGACCCCGTCGCGATGAGGGTGCCGGCATTCAAAACCGTCGCGCCGCCGATGGTCGGCATCTTTTCAATGAGGATCACCTTCTTGCCGAGGGTTTCGGCCTTGACGGCAGCGGAAATGCCCGAGCCGCCGGCACCGACCACGACGATGTCGGCATTTTCCTTAATGACCTTCTTCGCGGCCTTCTTGGTCACGACGGCAGCGGCAAACTGCGCCGGGTCGCCGCCCGCAGCGCGGATCGCGTTCGCAACAGCGCCTTTGATGCCGTTCGAGGTCATCGTGGCGCCCGTCACGGCATCAACGCCGGTCGACTGAGCCTTGACGATTTCGCCGGGCATGCGCGCGAGCGCGGCGTCCGAGATGCCGGCCGTTTCGGAGTGCTTCACGACCTTCACGTCGGCAATGTGACCGCTCTTCACAGTCATTTCAACGACCACGGCGCCGTTCCTGCCCTGGCCTTCACCCGTCCAGGTGCCGTCCTTCAGGGCAGCAGCGGATGCGGTGGCGGCAAGCACGCTGCCGAGGGCGAGCGCAATGCCGAGTTTGGCGAATTTCTGCATTTTTTCTCTCCTTATATCTGAAGGCATCACGGAAGCCTGGAGAGCTGCATTTCCCTCCCGCCGCCGCGAATGCCTCATTGATATGGTGAGCACGATAGTCCTTTGTGAGTACCTCTGACAAGATGCGTCTTTGCTTTAGGCCAAGTGTTTTCGTGCAAGGGTTTCCTCTCAGAACGATGCAGATCAAAGCCCCCCGAACTTGTCATCGTTTTGTCATATTTTCTTAGTCCGGCTGTCATGCGGCCTACCGACAATCCGCGCTGTCCTTAAACCATTTCTCTCAAAAACCAAACCTCCCTGAGCGAGGTCAGCAACCTATGGACAGCTACTATCTCGTGATGCTCGCCTTCCTCGGTGTCATCGCAATCATCGACCTCTTCGTCGGCGTCTCGAACGACGCCGTGAACTTTCTGAATTCCGCGCTCGGCTGCCGGATTGCCAAATTCCGCACGACGATGTGGGTGGCGACGGCGGGCGTGCTGCTCGGCGCCACGTTTTCGTCCGGCATGATGGAGATTGCGCGTTCGGGCGTCTTCAATCCGCAGATGTTCTCCTTTGCGGAAATCATGGTGATCTTCTTCGCCGTCATGGTGGCGGACGTGATCCTGCTCGATGCCTTCAATACGCTCGGGCTCCCCACGTCGACCACCGTTTCGATCGTCTTTGAGCTCCTCGGTTCCGCAATCGCCGCCGCCTGCTTCAAGCTCGTCGCCGACGGGGCGTCCCTCACCGAAGTCGCCGGCTACATCAACAACTCCAAGGCGCTTGCGATCATCTCGGGCATTCTGATTTCCGTGGTGGTCGCCTTCGTCTCGGGCGCCGTCATTCAGTACATTGCCCGCCTGATCTTCTCCTTCCGCTTCGAAGGCGCTTACCGCAAGGTGGGGGGCGTCTATGCGGGCCTTGCGTTCACGGCCATCATCTACTTCCTCGTCATGAAGGGCGCGAAGGGCGCTTCCTTCATGCGTCCGGAATGGATCGACTGGATCAACGCCAATACGACCGTCATCCTCGCAACCCTCTTCATCGGGCTCACGATTCTCTTCCAGGCGTTCATCAGCCTCTTCAACATCAACGTCTTCAGAATCATCATCCTCGCGGGCACGTTCTCGCTCGCCTTCGCGTTTGCCGGGAACGACCTCGTGAACTTCGTGGGCGTTCCGCTCGCCGCCTACGATGCCTACCGCGAATGGGCGGCCTCGGGCACGGCTGACAGCGCCTTCATGATGGGCGGGCTCCTGAAGCCCTCCACGGCCCCGACGGCCTTCCTTCTCTTCTCGGGCCTCGTGATGGTGCTCACCCTCTGGTTCTCGAAGAAGGCGCACCGCGTCATTCAGACCTCCATCAACCTTTCCTCTGCGCAGTCAGGCGAACAGGAACAGTTCGGCGCATCGCTTCCCGGCCGCATGATCGTGCGCGCCTCGATGACGCTCGGGAAAGTCATTCACCAGATCATGCCGGGGACGCTTTCCCGCGCGCTCGCAAGCCGCTTTGAGCCCGCGCCCGTTGCGGAGGGGACAGAGCCTCTTCCCTTCGACTACGTCCGCGCTTCGATCAACCTCGTCCTCTCTGCGATTCTGATTGCCTCGGCCACATCGCTCAAACTCCCGCTTTCGACCACCTACGTCACCTTCATGGTTGCGATGGGTTCGTCCTTTGCCGACGGCGCCTGGGACCGCGAAACCGCCGTCTACCGCATTTCGGGCGTCCTCACGGTGATTTCGGGCTGGTTCATCACGGCGCTCTGCGCGAGCACGCTCGCGGGCATCGTCGCAACGCTCGTCTTCTTCGGCGGCGAAATCATGGCGGTGATCCTCGGGCTTGCGGCGATTGCGCTTCTCGTACGCTCGAACCTCAAGGCGAGCCTCTCGGACGACTCGCTCGTCAAGCAGAGCAGCGTCCGCTACGATGCCCCGACCATCCGCACCATGATCGACGAGAAGGCGCCGGAGAATCTCCGCCGCTCGATCGAGCTCTGCCGCAAGATTCTCGAGGGCCTCCTCTCCGACCGCGAATCGGCCTTGAGAACTGCCAAGTCGGATGCCTCGGAATTCTTCGACGACCTCTCGGCCGCCCGCGGCATCTACTACCGCATGGCGCTCTCCGACAAGAAGCCCTCTGAAGCCGATTTCGACGCCCGCTACTGCTACTTCCGCGCGTTCACGAACATGCGTGAAGTCGGCCGTTCGCTCCAGGGCCTCGCGAAGCTCGCCCTCGACCATGTCGCGAACCGCCACCGCATTTATGAAGGGCGCCTTGCCGATGATCTCAGAACGCTCGTCGGTCTCCTTGAAGCCATGAGCAAATCAGAGAACGGCAATCCCGACATTTCGGTCTTCCACGCCAATGCCCAGAAGGCGCTCCAGGCCATCGACCGCCTGCAGACTGAGCTCCTTCGCGCCATTCCGGCCGAAGGCATTTCGATCAGAGGTTCCGAACTCTACCTCACCTTCCTTCTCTTCGCCCGCGAACTCATCAATCACTATGAGATCACGGCGATGATCCAGACGAAAGTCAACGCGCTAGCGGAAGAAAGCTAAGCGCCTCGACATCGCCCTCTAAACATCTCTCTCCTCCGGCCGGCGTTGATTTCAAAACGCCGGCCGTTTTTTTCTATGGCGCCTGATAATAGGCTTGGGGCTATTGTTTTTATAGATATCTAAGTATTTGAATTATATATAAACGCTCCCTAAACTTTCAACCATCAGGAGGAGGAGCGATGAAAACGCATCCCCTCAGACCCCTCAAAACAACCAGAAAGGAGAACACCGCCATGGCTGAAGAACTCCTCAGAGACCGATTCACGGATCTGATGGCGAAGTTCACGGCGTACTTCGGCAAGCACCTGCCCGACGACGTCATGAAGAGCCTCACGGAAATGCGCGCCGAACAGACGACCGACATTGCCAACACCATCTACGACGCCATGTTTACCGATATGGCGCTCGCCAAGAAGAACAACGTTCCGCTCTGCCAGGACACGGGCGTCATTCAGTTCTTCGTCAAGGTGGGTTCGCGCTTCCCGCTCCTCGGCGAAATGGAAGAGTGCCTGCGCGAGGCGACGAAGCGCGCGACGAAGGATGCGCCCCTTCGCCACAACGCCGTGCAGATCTTCGACGAGAAGAACACCGGCAACAACACGGGCGTGCGCATTCCCTGGATCGACTGGCAGATCGTTCCCGATTCGGACGAAGCGGAAATCTGCGGCTACATGGCGGGCGGCGGCTGCTCGCTCCCCGGTGCGGCCAAGGTTCTGATGCCGCTCGAAGGCTATGAAGGCGTCGTCAAGTTCGTCTTCGACATCATGACGGAACGCGGCATCAATGCCTGCCCGCCGCTTCTTCTCGGCATCGGCATTGCGGGCTCGGCGGAAGTCGCCGCCACGCTCTCGAAGCGCGCCCTCATGCGTCCGGTCGATTCGCACAACAGCAACCCGACGGGTGCGGAATTCGAAAAGCTCATCAAGGACGGGCTCAATGAACTCAACCTCGGGCCGGGCGGCCTCACGGGCAAGGGCACGGTGATGGGCGTCAACGTCGAACAGGCTGCGCGCCATCCCTCCTGCATTGCGGTCGGCGTTTCCACGGGCTGCTGGGCCCACCGCCGCGCCACGATCCGCGTTCATGCGGACATGTCTTATGAATTTCTTTCGCACAAGGGAGTGACGCTGTGAGCACCAAGACGCTGACCACCCCGATCAGGGATGAAGACCTCGAAGACATCAAGATCGGCGACATCCTCTACCTCGACGGCTATCTCATCACGGCCCGCGACCAGGCGCATCACCGCCTCGTGAAGCTCGGCCGCAAGCTCCCCGTGGATCTTAAGGGCAAAGCCATCTTCCACGCCGGTCCGATCATGGTTCCGACGAAGGAAGCGAAGAGCGGCTGGAAAGTCGTTTCGATCGGTCCCACGACCTCGATGCGCATGGAAATCTTCGAAAAGGAATTCCTCGCCGAAACCGGCGTGAAGCTCATCGTCGGCAAGGGCGGCATGGGTCCCAACACGACCGCGGGCTGCCGGGAATCGAAGGCCATTCACTGCGTCTTCCCGGGCGGCTGCGCCGTCGTTGCCGCGGAATGCGTTGAAGAGGTCGAGGACGTTCAGTGGCCCGAACTCTGCATGCCCGAATCCATGTGGGTCATGCGCGTGAAGCACTTCGGGCCCCTCATCTGCTCGATCGATACACACGGCAACAACCTCTTCGAAAAGAATAAGGCCGTCTTCAACGAACGCAAGGGCCCGATCGTTGAGCGCATCAGCGCGCTCGTCGACTACCAAAAGTAATCGTTTTCCGCTGTCTGCATTCTTTCCTTTTCAAAGCCGGCCGCTCTCTTTCGGGGAGCGCCGGCTTTTTTCTCATGCGCCGCGGTATTGACGGGAAGCATCAGCCGCGCTCAAACCGCTCTTTGGCGACTTCCCTCATCACATCAATCAGCGCACGCGCCGCTTTGGAGAGATACCGGTCGCTGCGGTAGGCCGCAATCACCGTCCGGGGCGGGACTTCGGGCGAAATGCGGAAGCACCTCAACGCATCCGTCACGCGCGACCGCCGGGCAAGCGTTTCCGTCGTGAGCGTGATGCCGAGTCCGGCGCTTGCGAGCGCGAGCGCCGCAATCATGGATTCGCTCTCGAGCACCACTCTCGGCGCCGCATTCGTGCGTTCGCAAAGCTCATGAAAGAGCCGGTTCATCTTCTGTCCCTTCTTGATCACGATGAAGGGCTCGCGGTCCATCTCGAAAAAATCGAGCATTGGATATTCATCTCGTCCCGTTGATGGGTGCTTCCTGGCAATGGGATGATTCGGGCTCATGGCAAGAAGAAGCGTCTCCTTGTAGAGCTCCGTCATTTCAAGCCCTGCCGGATGGTAGAGCGGCGCAATGACGAGGGAAAAGTCCGTGGCGCCCGACAACGCAAACTCCTCAAGTTCCTTCGTACGTCCTTCCGTCACGGAGATTTCTATGTTGGGAAAGCGCTTTCTGAAAACCGGAAGCACTTCCGAGAGGGAAAAGGTCTCCCGGTAGTCGGACGCGCCGATGCATACGTGGCCCCGCACGCCTTCATGGATGTCCGCCATCTGCTTGGCGCAGGTCTCCCTGAGCTGCTCGATCTGTCTTTCTGTTTTGAGAAAAAGTTCTCCCGCCGGCGTAAGGCGCAGAGGCTTCGCCGCGCGGTCGACGAGCGTCGTTCCTGCCTCGGTCTCCAGACGAAGCAGAAACTGCGAGAGCGAGGGCTGCGAAATATCGAGCGCCTGAGCGGCCTTCGAAAAGCTCCCTTCAGTGAGAAGTGCGGTGAGATAGCGGCAGGTATTGGCAGACATATCGGGGAGAAGTTTGTAATGCGATGAAAGGAGCTGGGAAGCCCGGGGAAACTGCAGCAGCAGCGCCTATTGCTTTCTGGCCGCCTTCCGTTTGGCCTGTCTTTCCTTTCGCGCCTGTCGGCGCTGCGAAGCGGTTGATACCGCATCGACCTTCTTTGTCGTCTTCTGAACCTCCTCTTTTTTCTCCTTCTCTCTCATCTCAGCCTGAGCGGGCAGAGAAATAACGAAGAGCGAGAGGACTGCGGGAAGAGCCTGGCGTCGAGAATACATCGGGAATCCAGAGAGCTTGGAGCGGGAGCAGGAAGTCCGGGGTTAATGACATGGACCACCCACTGCATCGAACCCGTTCGAGCGAATGGGCGCGACAATAGGTGTATCTACCTCGAATACCGCAGGAGGCCATGCCATGACAAAGAAGCATACTCAAACAACGCTTGATGTTTCCATCGAATATGCCGTGATCGGGCTGGACCTCGCCAAATACGACGTTTCCCTGGCGGCGGTTACGCTCAACGAGGGTGAAGTTATTCTGATCGACCGCGTGACTTACGCCGAGCTCTACGAGATCGCCGATAAACTCTCGCCGACGTTATTTGCTGTTGAGCCGTGCAATGGCTACTCGCAACTTAACCTTGAACTTGAAGCTCGCGGCCATGAGATGCGCGTAATCAGCGGCAAAGCCGTCAAGATGTGGATCGACACACATATGTCGGGCCAGAAAACCGACATCAATGATGCGCTTGCACTAGCCCGATTGACTGCCGATCCGGATCTTCGGCCTATTCGCGCCAAATCGCTCGAAGAGTGCCGCATCATGACGGTGCAGGGCGTACGGCAACAATTGGTAGGGCAACGGACGAAGACAATCGTCAGCTTCAAGGGATTTGCTCAGGCCTGGGGGATTGGCATACCGGCCGGCAGGCGCAATCTCAAGAAGATGCGTGAGGCTGTGGAAGCTAAGGCCGAACTGATGGGCGCTGCGGCTGTCTCTGCTCTGACCACGATGCTTGATCGCGTGAAGACGCTCGATGATCAAATTCATCAGCTCGACAAGGATCTTGAAGCACTGGTCAGCGCTAATGCGAACGGCAGGCTGCTGAAGAGCGTCATGGGCGTCGGCACTCAGATTGCCGGCCGATTCATCACGGTTGTCGGCGATGTAAAGCGGTTTGAAAAACCCCGCTCGCTTGTTGCCTACATCGGGTGCGTGCCGAAGAATTTCATTACGGGGCATGTGAATAAGCCTAGGCAGAAGAAGAGCTCAGCTCCGGATCTGAGCAGCAAGGGCCAGGGACGAATCAGCCGCCGCGGCGACAAATTGCTGAGATCCCTGCTGATGCAGGGGGCGGCCTGCATCTACATGCAGTACTGCAAGAGGCAGCTGCCCGACTGCCAGCTCACGAAGTGGATTGACAAGCAGTTGGCGGTGAGAAAACCCTACGGCAAGATCATGGTGTCGCTGGCGGCGAAACTCATCCGGATCGCATGGGCGGTGCTCTTCTACGGCGAAAAATTTGACATTCACAGAGCGGGAGTCCCCCGCTCGGTGCTTGCGGCTATGGCCGGCCAATCCAGCAATGAGGATGCCGCAGCCGCCTGAGGCATCGGCAATTCCATAACTAATCGCGTGAAATGAGAAACCCTTTTCTGTAAGGCTTGTCCAACAGCTATTTCGTATGGATTGCACTTGTTGCATGGCAGTTTATTTTGGCAAGGACAAGACTTCTGATGAGTTCATTTTGGTCAGGGCATGCAAGCATGCAAGCCGACAGGCCTGAGAGATTAACGGAAGCGGCCTCTCTCGTTGATGCGTGATTACTGGGACTGAAATACTGCCGGCAATAATCAAATGGACAGTGAGCGGATTAGCCGATGAAGGGTCGCTAAGTCCGAATGCGGGTTGCGCTTCGCTTGTCGCATTCGCACATAGCGACATTGTATCGGCGGAGGCTCTGTCAAGCGGCTTTCGACGGCATATGCTCCGCTCGGCCTGACGGCCGTGCTCGCTATTCCACGACCGCTTGACAAGATTAGGCTCAGTGCCTGAAGGCACCAGGCCGATACTGCCGCCGGCTGCCGCAATAAGGCGCTCGACTGACTCAGTACCCGCAATCTTGCTCCAAGCTCGCGCGTTACCGTTTTTTCTTTGAGAGCTTGACAAACGTGGGTGGTCCAGAGATCCATATGGAGAGGACATCCATGTGAGAAGCTCCCGCCCGGGCGCGCCGAACGGGAGCTTCTTTATTTTCGCATATAGATCCGTCTGCGCTCACAAAGAGAAGCGCCGACGGCTCAAGTCCGCGCTCATTAGAGGAAGACAATGCGCATGAGGATCATGCCGATGAAGGCCATGAGGACGGAGTTGAGCATCAGCACCGGCCAGTACTTCTTCGGAACGTCGGCGACGCCGAGGAGACGCCCCATGTACTGAATCTGCGAAGCCATCAGAATGAAGGCCGGCGCAAGAATCGTGATGTCATGAGGCTGGAGCGTGCCGTGGGACGCGAGGCTCGCCGCAACGCCGACGCCGGCGCCGCAGGAAAGCCACGTGGCAAGAAGCACCGTGATCGCTTCGCCCGGGAGTCCGAAGAGACCCATGAGGCCCCCGCAGGTTTCGCCGAGGAAATCCATCACGCCGAAGAGGCGCAGGATCTGCGTGAGGACGAAGGCCATCAGCACATTGGGCAGCAGGCTGTACAGAACAATGTTCAAGCCCTTCCTGACGCCAGCGATGAAGATGTCGAAAGGATTCTGGGAGGCCGGCTTGCCTGCGGCTTCATTCTTCTCATTAGCGGTCATTTTCGAAATCCTTGCGGTAAATTGTCGAGAGAACGGTGCGGATAAGTGCGCCGCCAACAAACTTCAGCACGAGAATGATGACCATCGGTCCCCACACAGGGCAGAGGAAGAGCGAGAAAAGCGCCGAAACCGTGGTGTAGTAGTTGCTGATGCAGCCCGCGCCCGCATACTGCCAGGCGCAGATCGTCACGAGGTTCTTTCTCGTGATGCGCTTTTCGTCATAAAGCGCGCGCGTGAGCGCCGCGCCGCCGTCCGTACTCTGAAGGTCGGTGATGAGCGCAAGGCCCGTATAGCCCGGCACGCCGAGGAGGGGCTTGAGGAGCGGCGTCATCAGAACCTGAGCCGCACGCAGAGCGCCGTAGTGCGAGAGCACTTCGATGAGGCCCATCGCGAGCATCACGCCCGGGAAGAGCGAAAGCGCAAAGAGGAAGCCGCCGCGGGCGCTGTCGCCGCCCGTGCCGACGAAGTTGCCGTTGGCGCCGGCAACCGTGCCGTATTTGCCGATGAGCGTGGTGAAGTCGAAGGCGCCGAGCCACTTGTAGGCTTCAGGCATCTTGTAGAAAACGCCCGAGAAGATGACGATGGCGAGCAAAAGCGCGATGTAGGCGCCGATGCCGACCTTTTCATGCTTCGGCGACGAGGCCGGGGAAGCTTGAGGATCAGTCATGATTATCCCTGAGGAAGTTTGGAAGGTTCGCGCGCCTCAATCCGGACTTGACGATCCGGACCCGCGCACGGCTTAAAACCTCATCTTCCTCAGAGAGAGCACGCTCACTGGTCGAAATCAAGCGATTTCTGCCCAGCCATCCGTCCCGAAACATTCACCAATGCCTGAATGCACGGCAATCCGCCCTCTTCCGTGATGGAAGATAAGAAGTCGCCACAATTGTATGGAGATGTTTCTATTCTTATGGAGGCAGATTGGGCTATCAGGATTGATATAAATCAAAACTCACAGTTTTAGTGACTCTTAGTCACTGTTCATCAATCCTGCTCCGATCAGGCCTTTCCGCCTCCGAAGAGACCGGAAAGCTTTGCGAAGAAGCCCTTCTCTTCATAGGGCTCGCATTTGAAGGACGTCACGCCGTAGCCGGTGGGCGCAATCGCTTCGCGAAGGAGCCGCTCGTCAACCGGGCGCTCGGTAATGATTTCCGCGAGCTTCTTCTTGTGGGAAGCTGAAACCTTTTTGACGTCCATTGCCTTGCGGATCGTGCTGCAGATGTGCTCCTCGCACATGCCGCAGGCCATGCCGTCAATGCCAACCGTTGTCTTGAACATTTCTGAACCTCATCATCCCGGAGGCCGCATTGAGCCCCTATCTTGATAATGATTTTCAATTTTAGTGCATCGTCCACACGCCGGCGAAATTCAAGAATTCTCCTGCTGTCCTGGATCAGAAAAAAGGCGCGCCGGCCTCATTGAAGCCGTGCGCGCCTTTTGGATCAAGCTGGTTAAAAATCAACCGACCAGAATATTCATGACCCAGAGAGAAACGATCGCGGTGATGATCGGCATCGCCATGATGAGCGGAATGCGCGAACCCTTGATGCCGATGACGCCGAGGCAGCGGCCCATGTACTGAACCTGCGAGCCCATGAGGTAGATCGAGGGCGCGAGAACCGCGATGTCGTGACCCGTAATGGTGCCGTGGTCGAAGAGCGCCACGGCGACGCCTACGCCGCCGCCCATCGACATCCAGCCGCCGAGAAGCACGGTTGCGGCTTCGCCCGGAAGCCCGAAGATGCCCATGATCGGGTCGAGCGCCGTGCCGATCAGCTTCAGAAGGCCCGAATGATCAAGGATCTTGATGATGACGAACGCCATCAGAACGTTCGGAATGGTGGAGGTAACGGCGATCTGCCACCCCTGAACCGCGCCCTTGACAAAGATGTCTGTCACCATAGGCTTGGCATTTTCATGTGCGGACATAATTGAACCTCCTAATATTTTTCTTTGAATTAAGCCTTACGGGACTTGCGGATCAGAATGAGGCGCATCAGGTTGGTGGAAAAAACCTTGCCGAGGAGAATGATACCTAAGCAGAGGCCAAGACTCACGGGCACGGCAGGCTCGCCGTTGGCGGCAAGAAGCGTGAAGAGCACGGCGCCCGAAGAGAAGAAGTTCGTGATGCTCGCGTCGGCCGTCATCTGGAAGGTCGCGAAGAGCGTCGTTTCGTTTTCGTCGATTTCGCCTGCGTCCTTGAGCTGCCGCGTAAGCGCGGCGCCGCCGTCGGTCGACTGCAGCGACGCGATCATCGCGAGCGCCGTGGATCCGGGGGGGCCGAGGAGCGGACGCAGAACGGGCGTAAGCATCTAGCGCGCTGCGCGCAGGGCGCCGTAGTGCTCGAAAATCGTGATCATCGCCATCGCGAACATGATGGTCGGCACGAGCGACAGCGCGAACATGAAGCCGTCAATGGCGCCCGAACCGCCTTTGCCGCGGAAATTGGTCATCGCCGCAGCGATTTCGCCGTTCTTTTCGGCGACGCTCCCGACCACCTTGCCGAAGGCGCCGTTCAGGGTTGTAAAGTCGAAAATGCCCCACCAGTTGGCGGTAGCGGCGACGCCGGAGAAAAAGATGACGGCGAAAAGAAGCGAGATGTAGCCGGAGATCCCGGGAGCCTCAGCATGAGGCTGCTGAGCTGGTGTTGGATTGGTCATGAGAGAAACTCCTTTGGGTGGTGCGGTGGTTTGAGCCTTTCGGAGGAGAATTGAATTTCCGCGGGTTTCGGGCGTTTGCCGCCTCTTATTAACATAGGCACAAAATAGTTGTCAAGCGGCTACGGTTATGTTATAATTGATAAATGAGTTATGGAGATAAAACCACCACAACCCTCGACGGCCG
>NZ_WEHX01000053.1 GCF_009183815.1 Sutterella seckii
GCGCGCTACGACGTTGTCTTTGAACTCCTGCGAATATCGCATGTTTTGCCACTCCATGAAAGGTTGAAGGGGTGGCGAAAGTTAGTATGACATCTAATGGACGGATGGGTTCTGCATGATGGTGGCGTCACCAACCATCAGCACCAGACACCATGAACTACGCAAAGCAGAAAGACGGCAGGAGCTGGCTCTTCTATGAAAAGACAGCAAAGGGCAGGCGCAGCATTGCGCTTGCAGTGCTCGCCCGTGAAGACGAGGAGCCTGAGCTCACCATCGAGCGGTTCGAATGCACTGATGCCGATGAGGCGGAGCTCCAGAAACGCCTTACGATGCTCCGAGACCGAATCCGCAGGGACAGATCGAAAATCGCCATTTACTGCGAAGGACAGACGGAATCCAGATACCTCCGAGAAATCGCGAATGCTCTGGGAATCACTTCGAGGATTCAGATCTTCGCGGTGAATGGCGGCGACCCTGGCGCTCACATAGAGGCCATCGCAAAGAATCTGCTGTGGGAAAAGGCTATTGGAAAAGAGTCTTTCGGGGAGTACTGGATGGTGTTCGACCGAGATGGACATCATGGATTCCATTCAGCATTTGAAATTAAGTCGCATTTCAAATCAATTCATCTGGCTTTCACCAATCCATGTTTTGAATATTGGGTAGCAATGCATCATCCGAAGTACGACGGAAAAATTCCGTTGACGGAAGAGCACATTGTCAGCGAAGAAACGAAAGTCGAATTATGCGGAACCAATAGAAAGCGAATCGTGCATGTCCGAACTATTGAGCTCGGCGCATCGCCCGACGACGCATTTGTTCTCGCAAGCCGTCTTTTTCCCGGATACAAGAAAAATGCTGAGGGCTATCTCAGTCTTTTCGGCGCCCATACCGAACGAGCCTATGAACGCATGAAGGCTCTTCCTTCACCGCAGAACGGTCTGGGTTCAGACCTCCCGGCGCTTATCGACCGCCTTTTCGCTTTGAGCGGCCTCACGCGCAGCGAGGGATTCGCCAGGCTAGGGCAAGGGGCATCCACTAATTCGTCAGGGGAAACAGCAAATTCTCCGCAGAGTCTTCAAAAAGGCTTCAATCGAAAAGAATTCGCCATGACCTGTGAGATTCTCTCGCCCCGGATAAATGATTTCAGAAAGATGCTGGATTTGAATACAGCGAAACTTCTTAATGATGATCTCCTGAGCTTTCTACGGCATATCAAGGAAGCTATTCTGATAGTTCCTCAAATGGAAAATGCGATTCCGCCATTGGAACCGGAACAGCAGGAGCGAATTACTATTATGCTCGGAAAGGAAAGTACAGATGCTTCCTATCTTGAATTTTGTACTCGACTTGGTGAAATCAACTGCGTTGTAAAATCATTTTCGAAGAATCCAGACCGCAAATTTAAAAATCAGACCAGACTCAAGGTGCGCGCAAGCACAGAATATTGTCTTGCATGGCTGAATCGATTCATTGGAGAGCGTTCTCAAATACCAGAGAATGAAGGCGCTGCTCCTTGAATTCATTTTCATGAATGGAGAGCAATCCCTCTATCGAACTGCAGCACGCGCATTGAGTGCGTGCTGGTGTATCTTTCTTCTCGCCGTATTCTTCTACCAGGACAACTCCCTTGACCGACATCGACACGCTCTACATCGCCGAAAAGCCGAGCCTCGCGCGCGCGATCGCCGAGGGAATCGGCGTTGAAAGAAGGGAGAAGTCCTTCATCATCTGCCGAAGCGGGACGGTCGTCACCTGGTGCTTCGGACATCTCCTCGAGCAGGCCGAGCCCGACGCCTATCTGCCTGATAGCGTTCCGACCCTCAAGAGCGGCAGAAAGCCCTGGCGCATGGAGGATCTTCCGATCTTCCCGGAAGCGTGGCAGATGGTGAGAAAAACCGACGGCGGCGCGAAGGCCCAGCTTGCCGCCATCGGGAAGCTCCTCAAGTCAACAAGGCGGCGCGTCGTCAACGCGGGCGACCCGGACCGCGAGGGGCAGCTTCTCGTAGACGAGGTGCTTGAGCACTTCAGGTGCCGCAAGCCCGTTGACCGCTTCTGGGCGTCGGCGATTGACCCGGAATCGATCCGGAAGGCCCTCTCTCAGCTGAAGCCCAACCGCAATTTCGTCGGCATGCGCGATGCTGCGCGCGGCCGAAGCCGCGCGGACTGGCTTCTCGGCATGAATCTCTCGCGCTTTTATACGCTGCGCGAGGAGGCGAAGGGCGCGAGGAATCTGATCGTCGTCGGGCGCGTGCAGACGCCGACCCTGACGCTCGTCGCTCAGCGCGACTACGCTGTAAGGAACTTCAAGCCCGTGCCGTACCTCAATATCCTTGCCTCATGCTTCGGCGGCGGGAAGGCTTTCCAGGCGAAATGGAAGCCCGGGGCGAATCAGACGGGTCTCGACGAGGAAAGACGCCTCATTGACCTCGAATTCGGGAAGAAGCTCGTCGAAAAGCTCCAGGGATGCCGCGAAGGCGAGGTGATTTCTGCTGAAACTAAATTGAAGCGCCAGGCGCAGCCCAGATGCTTTTCACTCGCCGACATCCAGCAGGCCGGTTCCAAAGCCTTCGGCTTTACGGCGGAAAAGACCCTCAGCCTCTGCCAGTCGCTCTATGAGAAGCATAAGTGCATTTCATACCCGCGCACGGACTGCCAGTTTCTTCCCGAGAGTCAGCATGCGGATGCGCCGAAGGTGATTGCCGCGATTGCGAAGACGATTCCCGGAGCTGCAGGCATCTGCGGAAAGGCCGATCCGGCGATCAAGTCGCCCGTCTGGAACGACGGCAAGGTGACGGCGCATCACGGCATCATTCCGACGGGACTGGCCGCCGACTGGTCGAGGCTCTCCGCCGACGAACAGAAGCTCTACGGTCTCATCGCCAAGCGCTATCTCGCGCAGTTCTTCCCGGCTTATGAATATGAGTCGACGAAGATCCTTCTTCGGATCGGCGGGGAAATGTTCGAAGCCTCTGGGAACATCCCGAAAAGAGAAGGCTGGAAGGTGCTTTACAGAAAGCAGATCGAGGCCGAACGGCGTGAAAAGGAAAAGGCCCGGAAGGAAGAGGGCGGCGCCGACGACGAGCAGGAGCTCCCGAAACTCAGAGCCGGCGACAAAGTGGAGGTCCGGGAAGTGAAGGGCGTTGAGGCAAAGACGAAGCCGCCGCTTTACTACACCGAAGGCACGCTCATTGCCGCGATGGAGAGCATTCACCGGGCGTACGACGACCCGAGAATCCGGGCGCGCCTCAGGGAAGCCGACGGGATCGGAACGCCTGCCACGCGCGCCGCCATCATTTCGGAATTGAAGCGCCGCGAATTTCTCGTGACGGAAGGAAAGAAGCTCCACTGTTCAGAGAAAGGCAGAGCGCTCCTTCTCAAGGTGAGTCCGAGGATGAGGAGCGCAGTGCTCACCGCGCAGTTTGAGGAGAAGCTGAAGGAAGTCGAAGCCGGCCGCATGACGCTCGAGGCTTTTGAGAATGAGGTGAAGGCATTCGTCAGGAGCGAACTCGCTTCCCGTGCGTCACAAAATGTCAAATAACGACGCTTTCGGCGTCCGTGGACCGATAGTCGCCGCGGCACCGGCACCGTCCCCGCGGATCCCTGTTTACGCCTAATGGATTCTTCTCTGTTGCGTTTCCTGATCCGATTGGCTAAGTTGTTTTGCCTATCTCTTTCGGGACCCCTGCGACCATGACGGATTCATACACTCCCTACCGCGAAGCGCTTCTCAAGGAACTTCTTCCCGCAATGGGCTGCACCGAACCCATTGCGCTCGCTTATGCCGCCGCTGAAGCCGGAAAGCGCCTCGGCGGCTTCCCGGAGTCGATTGACGTTGAAGTCTCCCGCAACATCGTGAAGAACGTGAAGAGCGTCATCGTTCCGAATACGGGGGGTCTCTACGGCATTGAAGCCGCGGTGGCGGCCGGTTTCGTCTCGCGCCGCCCGGAGGCGAAGCTTCAGGTACTTGCTTCTGTTTCGGACGCGGAGCGCAGCGAAATCGGAGAGCGCGTTCATGAACCCATGACGATCCGTCAGTCGACGGAGCCCGATGTGTTCTTCATCCGCGTGACGGGAAAGCTCAAAGGCAAAACCACGTCGGTTACGATCCGCACCTATCACACGAACATCACCTGCATTGAAGAGGACGGCCGGCGCATCTTCTCCGAAGGCGACGCCTGCGAGGAGGATGCCCCCGAAGAGAACTGGTCGATTGCGGAGCTTATCCGCATCGCGCGCGAAATGCCTCTCAAGGGCACTGAAACGGAAGCGCTCCTTCGCCGCCAGATGGAATGCAATCTCGCTATCGCCAGAGAAGGACTGAAGGGCAGCTGGGGCGCCACCATCGGGCAGATTCTCCTTGCGAGAGACGCCGATGATCCGGCCGTAAAGGCGCGCGCCTGGGCGGCTGCGGCATCCGACGCCCGCATGAACGGCTGCGAACTCCCCGTCGTCATTGTGTCGGGGAGCGGCAATCAGGGGATTACGGCGAGCGTTCCGGTGGCAATCTTCGGCGAGGCGCTTCATTCGACGGATGAGGGAGTCATCCGCGCGCTCCTTCTCTCAGACCTCGTCACGATTGCGCTCAAACAGGGAATCGGCAAGCTTTCCGCCTACTGCGGCGCGGTGAGCGCGGGGTGCGGAAGCGGCGCGGGCATCGCGATGCTCGAGCACCTTTCAGACAAGGACATTGAAGCCGTCATCAGCAATGCGCTCGCGATTACGTCGGGGCTTCTCTGCGACGGGGCGAAGTCCTCGTGCGCCGCCAAGATCTCGATGTCGGTCGAGGGCGCGCTCCTTGCGCTCGATATGGTGAAGCACAAGAAGGCCTTCCGGGCGGGCGACGGCATCGTGCAGGAAACGACCGACGATACGGCGGCTGCGGTCGGACGCATCGCGAGCCAGGGGATGGTCGACACGGACCGTGAAATCATCCGCGTGATGCTTCACGAATCCTGAGGCGGCACGTGCATTGCCGCCTCAGGCTGTCACTCTGAAAAACTGAAGGCTCCATGATTAAAAAGTTAAGTCCCGCTTTTCAGTGCGATCCCGTCGGCTTCAAGCCAGCCGCGGACGACTGAAAGGTCCCTCACGCCGCCCCAGCCGTAGACCGTATGGCCGGGGAGAAGCCTTGCATTGGGTTCGAGCCTCGCGATTTCCTGCTGGCTGTTGCCGAGGCCGCTTCCGCCGCTCGTGGAGAAGTGGAAGATCGTCTTCCCGGAAAGATCCGTATTTTCAAGGAAGGTATAGAGCGCCATCGGCATCTGACCGCTCCAGATGGGGTGGCCGATCGCGATCACGTTGTAGGCGGAGAGATCGGGAAGCGGCCGGATGGGCGGCCGCGCCTTGCTTTCATGTTCGGGCACGGCGATCTTCACGGTTGCCTGGTAGTCCCGCGGGTAGGGCGTTACCGTTTCGATCCGGGCGATGTCGCAGCCGGTGAGGCGCTGGATTTCCTCTGCGACCTTCTGCGTGCTCCCCGACCAGGAGAAATAGAGAACGATCATTTTCTTCGGATCCGCTGCATGGGCGGCGCGGCAGCCGGCCGCGGCGGCGAGAAGTCCGGCAAATGCTCTGAGGCAGGTCCGGCGCTGCAAAGTGCGATTCGTCATGTTCTTCTCCTAAAGAACGTTTTGAACTTGAGGAAAAGTCTAGAAGCGGGACCTCGCTCTCATCTGCCTCTTCCTCTCAAAGAATCACTCTTTTCGCGCAGTCCTGGTTGAATAGAGAAGGCCCGGAATCCCATCGAGGAATCCGGGCCTTCTGAAGCGAACTCTGTCGCCGGCGGCATCCGGACTCAGGCTTCACTGCGTCCGGACATTGCTGAAAGCAATTTTCGTCAACTGATGAGGAAGAGGAACGTGAGCGTGCAGATCTGCACCGGCGCGGAACGCTTGATCACTTCGATCGGCGAAACGCCGGCAATGCCGGATATCACGATCACGCCGGCGGCGAGAGGCGAGGAAACGCGGCCGAACGTTGCGGCGACGCTCGCGAGGTAGCCGAGGTCGGGAATCGTGAGGCCGAAGGCGGCGGCATGCGGAGTCACGGCTTCATTGAAGGCGAAGGCGGCAGCGTCGCCCGAACCCGTCATCACGCCGAGAACGTAGGGGCCGACGGCAGCGCCGAGCTTCGCGAGGTCGGACGAACCTTTGAGCGCCTCGACGAAGACGTCGATCACGCCGCAGGAGCGCAGGCCCGCCGCGAAGACGCCCGCCGCAATGATGAGGCCGAGAATATTGCCGTAGCCGTGACCCATGCCGTCAAAGAACTTGCGGGTGATGTCGGCGGGATTGAAGCGCGTGACGAGGAGCGTGTAGATCACGCCGATCAGCATGGCGGTCGCAACCGAAATCTTCACCTGCGGGAAGCAGACGGCGACGACGAAGAGGAGCACCACGGGAAGGAGCGGCGCGAAAGCCCAGAGGAGGTTCGGGTGTTCGGGGAGGTCGACCTTGTTGGCGGCGTCATGAACGCCGTCGTTCTCAAAGCCGCCCTTCTTGAAGTCGCCGAAGAGAAGGCAGCAGCCGACCATGAGCGCAATGCAGACGATGGAAATGAGGAGCGTGCGGGTGCCCGTGTAGGTGAGGTAATCCATGATGGGCCAGTCGGCGAGCTTCGCGACGAACCCGTTGTGCGATGAACCCGGGGACCAGAAGGAGGGAAGCGTTGAGGCGATCACCGTGGCGGCGGCCATGGCCGGACGGAAGCCCGCGCGGATCATAAGGGCGCAGATCGTGGGACCGATCGCGGCGCACATGCCGGCGAGCGACGAGATCGCGATCGAAACGACGCCCGTCACGATCATGCAGCAGGGAAGAAGGAGAATGCCGAGCTTGTTGAGGGGCTTCGTGAGGAGCGAGACGAGATGCAGGTCGCACTTCGTGATGTTCATCACGCGGGCAAAGCCCATGGCCGAGCAGATCACGATGATGAGCGAGGCGCTCGTCATCGACTTGTCGAACTGCTGGAAGGCTGCAATCGGGTTGAGCGACAGCAGGCACATGACGAAGCCCGAGGAAAGAAGCACAAGGCGCGTTTCCCAGCGCTTCAAAAGCCCGTATACGGTCACGCAGACTACGGCGAGCGCCGCCCACATTTCCCATGTCATGAATTTCGTCTCCTGGTGGTATAAGAAAACGTCATCTGAAAATGAATAAACATTTTCAGATGACATTATTGAAATATAAGTTATTTTGCGTATTCTAATAATGAATACAGCACTATCTATAGGTGCATCTCCCTAGTGCGGGAAGGTATCGGACCGCTGTGACAGAGGGTTTGCACTAGTTTTGAGCGTCCTACCCAAAAACACACTGCGCTCAATACTTATCCCGGGACTAAACTTCGATGCATTTCCCTTTATTCGGGTAAACATTTTCTTTTCGGGAGTCGTTCATGCTGGAAATGAGCTATTACGGGAATTATTCGAAATCCGAATTTGAGTCGCTGCCGCTGATCCTGCAGCGCTTCCTTTCCTATACGCAGTACGACACGACGAGCGACCCGCAGTCGCCCGACTTTCCCTCAACCAAAGCGCAGCTTGCCTATGCGGCGCTTCTCGAAAAGGAATTCCAGTCTGCGGGCGTCCGCGAAACCCGCGTGACGCCCTTCGGCATCGTCTACGGCTGGATCGAGGCGACGAAGGGTTATGAGAATGCGCCCGCGCTCGGCCTCATCGCGCACATGGATACGTCGCCCGAGGCGAGCGGCGCGCCGGCCAAATGGAAGGTGATCGACTACGCGGGCGGCGACATTTGCCTCAACAAGGAAAAGGACATCGTCCTTTCGCTTGACCGCTTCCCCGAGGTCGGGAAATATGCCGGCGAAAAGCTCGTCGTCACGGACGGCACGACGCTTCTCGGCGCCGACGACAAGGCGGGGGTTGCCGTGCTCGTTGAAACGGCAAAGTTCTTCGTCGACCACCCGGAGATTCCGCATGCGCGCCTCTGCTTCTGCGTGACGCCCGACGAGGAAATCGGCCGCGGAACCGCGAAATTCGATCCGCAGGAATTCGGCGCCGCCTATGCCTATACGGTTGACGGCGGCGAACGAGGGGGCTTTGATACCGAAACCTTCAATGCGGCAATGGTGACGGCGCACTTCGAAGGCCTCAACGTTCATCCGGGGTCCGCGAAGGACAAGATGGTGAACGCCATCCGGATGGCGATGGACTTCCTCTCGCGCTTCCCGTCGGAAAGCGTTCCCGAGAAGACCTCGATGTATGAAGGCTTCTTCCACCCGATCGGAATCACGGGCGCCGTGCGCGGCGTCGACGTCAGAATGCTGATCCGCGACCACGACAACGTGAAGTTCGAGGACAGGAAGGCCTACGCGAGGAAGGTGGCCGAGGAGATGAACAAGGTCTGGGGCGGACGCGTCACGCTCACCGTGAAGGACCAGTACTACAACCTTAAAAACTATCTCGAGCACTTCCCGAAGGTCTGCGACATCGCGCGCGAAGCCTTCCGCCGGGTTGGGCTCGACATTGTGGAGAACCCGGTCCGCGGGGGATCGGACGGCTGCCGCATCTCCGAGATGGGTCTTCCCACGCCCAATTTCTTCACGGGCGGTCTCAATTTCCACGGCGTTTATGAGTGCCTCCCGGTGGAATCGCTCATCAAGTCCCATGAGGTTGCCGTGGAGCTCGGGAAAATGTCGGCGGAAGTGACGACGCTCCGCTGATATTCTTTCGGTCCCCAGAGCAGAACGGCCTGATTTCCCAGGAATCAGGCCGTTTCCGCAATCAATCAACCGGAGGGATGCATGCCGCATGGATTATTCATTCGAATGTTCAAATGAACCTTCCGGTCTGACTCTCCGGCGTTCCTTTGATGTCGGATGGAGTTCCTGATGCGACAATGCGGCCGCCTTCTGTGCCGCCGCCGGGACCGAGGTCAATGATCCAGTCGGCGTTTCTGATGACGTCGAGGTCGTGCTCAATCACAATCACGGTTGCGCCGTTTTCGATGAGTCTCTGGAAAACTTTCAGGAGCGTCATTACGTCGAGCGGATGGAGACCAATCGTCGGCTCGTCGAAGACGAAAATGGCGTCCGACTGTGTCTTTCCCATTTCAGAGGCGAGCTTCAGGCGCTGCGCCTCACCGCCTGAGAGCATCGGAGTAGCTTCTCCGAGCGTCAGGTAGCCGAGTCCGAGATCCTCGAGAGTCTTCAGGCGCTGAGAGACGATCTTCAGGCCGTCGCAGGCCTTGAGGGCGCTCGTGATGTCCATCGCCATGATTTCCGGGAGCGAATAGCTTTCGTTCTCCTTGTTCCGGTGTTTCACTTTCTGAGCGTCGGCCGCATAGCGCGAGCCCCGGCATTCAGGGCAGGGGATGTCGACGTCGGGCAGGAACTGGACGTCGAGACTCACGATGCCCGTACCGTCGCAGACGGGGCACCGGAGCTTCCCGGTGTTGTAGGAAAAGTCGCTCGCTTTCCAGCCGAGCGCTTTGGCGTCTTCGGTACGGGCGAAGACCTTTCTCAGTTCATCATGAACGTTTGCATAAGTGGCGACGGTCGAGCGCACATTGATGCCGATGGGCGTTGCGTCAACAAGCTTCACCTGCCGGATCTCCAGTGCGTCAATCGATTTGACGTGCGAGGGGAGGGGCTTCCCGGCGAGCTGCGCCTCAAGCGCCGGTACAAGCGACTCGAGAATGAGCGTTGATTTTCCGGAACCCGAAACGCCAGTGACGACCGTAAGGCGGCCCTTCGGGATCCTCACGGAGAGCGGATGCACTGTATGGATGCTCTCGGTTTGCATTGCAATGACGCCGAGGTCGAACATATGTTCCTTCGGCGTGACGTCGCGACTGCGGATGGTTTTGCCGGATAGGAAAGGACCAATCAGGCTCTTCGGATCGGCTTCGATTGCCTTAAGCGGCCCCTCTGCAATCACAGTACCGCCGCCGGCACCGGCCTCCGGTCCCATTTCGATCATCCAGTCCGCAGCGTTCAGAATCTGAACGTCATGATCGACGAGGACAACGGAATTTCCGTCGCGGATCAGGTCTCTCATAACGCCGATCAAGCCCATGATGTTTGCCGGATGAAGACCGATGGAAGGCTCGTCGAGGACGTAAAGCACGCCCGTCGTTCTGTTTCTGACGGCGCGCGCGAGCTGCATGCGCTGGCGTTCACCCGTTGAAAGCGACTCGGCGGAGCGGTCAAGCGTCAGATAGCTGAGCCCGAGGTCGAGGAGGCGCTTTGCAGTTTCGAGGAACGAGGCGCAGATGTTTTCTGCCATCGGGCGCATCGGTTCCGGCAGCGTCTCAGGCACGCCCTTCACCCAGAGCACGAGTTCGGAAAGCGTCATCCGGCAGGCGTCGTCAAGGCCGATTCCCCGAAGGCGCGGAGCACGGGCGGCTTCCGAGATTCTGGAGCCATGGCAGTCCGGGCAGACGTCTTCCTTCAGGAACTTCGCAACGCGCTTCATGCCGGCGTCGTCCTTGACCTTGGCGAGCGCATTTTCGACGGTGTAGACCGCGTTGTAGTAGGTGAAGTCGAGTTCGCCCGCTGTCTGGATGTCGGAGTGCTTGGGCTTATAGAAGATATGCTTCTTCACGGCAGGGCCGTTGAAGACGATGTCTTTTTCCTTTTCGGTCAGGTCCTTGAAGGGAACGTCGGTACGTACGCCCATGGCGCGGCAGACGTCCGTCATCAGGGACCACATGAGTGAATTCCAGGGAGCGACCGCGCCTTCATCGATCGTGAGGTTCGGGTCGGGAACGAGCGTGGAGCGGTCGACGGTTCTCACAATCCCGGTGCCGCCGCAGGTCCGGCAGGCGCCCTGGCTGTTGAAGGCAAGATCCTCGGCAGAGGGCGCATAGAATTCCGCGCCGCAGACAGGACACTTGAGCGGCTTTCCGGCAGCGACATTGAGGCTCGGCGGCACGTAGTGGCCGTTCGGGCAGCGGTGGCTCGCGAGCCTCGAGAACATTAATCGAAGGCTATTCAAAAGTTCGGTGCCCGTGCCGAAGGTGCTGCGGATTCCGGGGATGCCGGGACGCTGGCGGAGCGCGAGCGCTGCCGGCACATAGAGAACTTCGTCAACGTCGGCCTTCGGGGCCTCGGTCATGCGACGGCGCGTATAGGTTGAAAGCGCTTCGAGGTAGCGTCTTGAACCTTCGGAATAAAGAATTCCAAGCGCGAGCGACGATTTGCCTGAACCCGAGAGGCCGGAAACGGCCACGATTTTGCCGAGAGGCACGTCCACATCGATGTTCTTGAGATTGTGGACGCGCGCGCCGCGGATCTGAATGGTGTCAACCATAAGCTTTGCCGAAACGGAAGAGATTCAATGCCTGCAAGTCTAGCTTCGGCGCAAACGGTGGTTGTGACGCTGTGTGAAAAGCTTGTTTAAGGACTTGAACCGTTGGCAAGGATATGGGACCAGAGTCCTTCGGAAAAGTCATTACTCAACATAACGACTATTATGATGAATAATTTATAGCGCCTTTCATGGCACTTTGTCAGATTACCCGATCAGCGCGATTTACCCAGTGGTTCTGTAAAATTTCTGAATTCTCTCCAGAATTACTGCAACCAGCTAATTTGATGACGCGTACTGCTTTTCTCTCTCGGTGTCGGCAAGATTAAAACCGCTTACTCCATCTGAATTCGCTCCCATTCGTTCTTTACAGTTGACGCAAGATTAAATGTCCTTTTCCGCATATTGCAAGTTGATCTTTTCTCTGATAATGATCGCCGTATTGTGTCTGGCGGCCTTTTTCGTTATTAGAGAGTTCCCTCATCAACTTGTATCCCAAGACGTCACTTACATTCTCTGCGCAATCATTGGGTTGATTTTTATTAGGGCTGCCTACAAATACTGGACATTAACGGGCGGTCTATTGGACAAACTTCAAACCGCCATCGATGTTCTTGAAGCGAATAGTCTATCTCCCGCAACATGGGAAGCCGTAAACAATAAATTTGAGGATAATTCTTTAATCGCAGGCCCATGGAAGCGTTTCGTACGGGAAAGCCGCGTGACGGCTGACTCTTGGATCCAGGGCGAAGACGGTCTTATTGCCGTCAACTCCCCTCGCGCCTATCTGAATGAAGACTCGCTTTACTTGGCTAACGTGAATGCCGGTCTCTACGCTGCCATCCCTGGGATTCTGACTGGTGCAGGTCTTCTTTTTACTTTCACCGGGCTCTCTGCGGGCATCTCTCTTGGGTCTCAAGGTCTCGCGTCGACGCATCTCGATTTGTCTCTTCTCCTTGAAACGCTGACAAACCTCCTGAGTGGTGCTGGTCAGGCTTTCCTTACATCTCTGGTCGGGCTCCTGTTGTCGCTTCTATTCGTGTTCGGCTCAAATCACCGTCACAATGCCCTGCTCGTCAGCATCGAAAAGCTGAATGAAAAAATCGAAGACGGCATTACCGTTCTTTATGCCGAGGCCCTTCAGTATGAATCCGGGAAGCTCCTCGTCGACCAGGGCAAGAAGATGACAAGCCTTACCGATGACGTGAAGCTCAAGCTTGACACGCTCTTCACAAAGCTTCTCGATGGGATCAAGGCAGAAAATGAAGCCGAAGCTGCTGCGCGGAACAAAGCTCAGATAGAGATCGTTCAAGCCATCAAATCAATCGAGGCCGGCATCAGCTCGATGTCTGAAAATCAGGTCAAGCAGATTGAAGGCGTGATGAACGAGGCGGTTTCGAAGCTTTCGGATATCGTCGAATCGCAGCTCCACGCCATTTCTGCTGGTCTTACTGATTCCGCCAACGCAATCAGCGCCGCATCTGCTGAATTCAAGAATGCCTTCCTTTCCATCAATCAAAAGGTGGCGGGTGCAGTCGAAGCCACGAAGCAGCATGTCACGGAAATGGAAAAAGCCTTTGACCTTGCGAGTACCGAGATCGAAAACCGCGTTGGCGCTCTCAAAGAGGTGCTCGACGCCTCCGCAAATCGCCTCGATGAAATGGCTAAGGAGCTCCAGACGAATGGCGTCTCTTTCGGCGATGCGCTCAAGGCTTCGGCTGATGCTGCTAAGAGCAGCCTGACCGCCGGTCAGGAGGCTATCGAAGGTGCTGCCGGAAAAGCGGCTGAAAGCTTCGCGACAATCGGTCAGGCGGGAGACGCTTTTGCTGCCACCATCAACCAGGCCGGCGTTGATTTCTCCAACTCGAGCGACGATGCCGGCAAGCGCTTCGGCGATCATGTCGACAAGGCTGCCGAGTCGATTACTGGTCTCATGGGTCGCCTTGAATCCGGTCAAAAAGCGATGGTCGGAAATTTAGGCGCCCTGCTCGATGCCCTCAGGAACTATCAAAACACGATAGATGAAACGTCTCGTCTCTTTGCTGAGGCGCAGTCATTTGAGGAATCGATCAAGAAGGCCGCTGCTCTTGTCGCTTCGAGCGCTGAGACAAACGCTGGTACGCTTCAGAAGACGTCCGCCGAGCTTGGCGAACGTCTCAAGGAGACGCTGGAGAACGTCGCGGAATCGAGTGCCGGCATCACAGAACAGCAGCAAGCGATTCAATCCAGTCTCTCAAACATGATCACCAATGCCGAGAAGATCCAGGAGATCACAATGACCCACTTCTCGAACATCACTCAGCAGCTCGACGTTGTCCATCAGGGCCTCAAAAAGCACCTTGAAACGGCCGATTCTCAGCTTGCGAACGCTGTTTCGAGCATGAGCTCAGGACTTGATCAGTGGATCGAATCCCAGGATGCAGCCTCTGACAAGATGCTCAAGACTGCTCGAGGCTTCAACGGCCTTTACGGCAATCTGGACGAAGTCCTTACGGATATGAATAAGCAGCTCGAAGTCATGAAGGGAGCGATGCGTGATCAGTTTGCCCTTCTGACTTCGTACAAGAAGGAACTCAGCGAACTCAGCAAAACTGCCTCTTCTCTCAGGAACACGCAGGCAGTCGCTTCGGGATCTTCCAACGCTGCAGGAGGTAACTGATGCCGAGAACCAGCATACGGCATCAAGGAAGCGAGGGACGGTCGGAAAACTACCTTGCAAGCGTCTCGGATTTGATGTCGGCGCTTCTCTTTGTCTTCATCATCGCCCTCGCCTGCGCCATCATTCAGGCTCAGAGCGCTGCGAATGATGCTGAAGATGCTCAGACCAGAGCAGAAGCCGCGGAAGCCCAGGCCATGACGGCTCACAAGCAGGCAGAAACTGTCCGCAGTCGTCTCGTGGAGGTGGAAGAGCGCCTTCGCGGGAATAATGTTGCTCGAGCAGGGCTCCTCATGCACATCAAGGAAACGCTTGACGCTGAGTTAGGCATTCAGGTCTCGATCGACACGAGCAAGGGCGTGCTGAGGCTCCCGGAAGAAGCCGTGACGTTCAGGAAGCAAAGCTACGTTCTCGAGGATCCATACCTTGAGCGCGTTGCGGAAATGGGAAAGTATTTCGCCAAGGTTCTCCCCTGCTACCGTCCGGCTGGTGAGGACAACCCTGCCGGCGCGGCGCCCTTCTGCAGAACCCTCAATCCCAACGGCAACCTACTTGATGCCGTCTTTATTGAAGGCCACACAGACAATCTGCGCTTCCGCGGCGACACGAGCAACTGGCGAAACCGCATGCTTTCTGCTTCGCGAGCAAACTCGGTATTCGAGGTCATGGTGCTCGGCAATTCGGAACTCGCCGATATGACGAACAGCGCCGGCGAATCCTTGTTCTCTCTATCCGGGTACGGCGCGGATCGGCCGCTGCCAAATCACGACCATGCCGAGCCGACGGATGATCAGGCGAACCGCCGCATCGAGTTCCGCTTCATTTTCGAAGAGCCGAAGCTGCGCGATGAAGAAGTCAGGATGATTGCCGCGCCCGACCTTGCGCAGAACGCTTCTTCAGACAAACCTGCATCTGCCTTACATCAACCCAATGAGGCCCGCTGATGCGTTCATGGACCGATCTTGAAATCTTTCTAAAGAAGGTCAGCCTTCGCGTCTCTACGTCGAAGTACAACCGCATGAAGCAGGTCAACGATGTCTCGCTTCATCTGCAGGACAAGTGGGAGCTCTTCGGTCCTGTCGGCCCCGATCCTCGGGAGATCTGGTCTCGTCTCGATCGTTGGGGAGATCAAGCGGACATTCAGCCAAACGAGGTGCAGGCTGCTGTGCGCGCAGCTCTCTTCGGCGCCGGCGCCGACTGCCAGCCCTTGTGGAAGCGTCCGGGGATCCTCGCGTATTTGCAGAAACTGACGCTCGAAACAAGCAATCGGCGTGCAGCAATCTGCTTCGCCCTGGGCTTTTGGGAAATATGGCCTGAGGATACCATGGGGTTTAATGACCTCGTTAAGTCCATCAAGGCCGTCAAGCAGCTGGATCCGGCGCTCTCCGATTCTTTCAAGCGAGGTTATTTCGAGCGCGGCTTCTGTGAATCAATCGGTAAAAGGGTTCCTGACAGTAGGTTCCTTGAACCCTACGCTGAAGAACGCACCGAGCTTTTTCGCCGGCCATCCATGAATATGTTCCGTCGTATTTGGCGCGCCCGCTTCCCGCAGTACGGCGAGATGATGAAGAACGTTTTCATGCCGGTTCAGTCGGTTGCCATAGCCAAAGGAAATGCGACATTTGCTCCGCGTTGTGATCGGCTGAAGCAGCGGCTCGACTTCATCAATCAGGACAGCCGCATCAACAATCGGCTCATTGATGAGAGTCTCATCAATGAGTTCGGCCATGCCATTCTCGAGCCTTTTCTCGATAAGTTCGCCACGAAAATGCTGCCTGATGAAAAGGAGCAGGTACTCATCGTCGACTTCTTCGAGAGGATAATTGGTCCATCTGCTCAGCTACATGATCGACGCTTCAGCACCCTGGATGACGAACTAAAGACCCTGCTCAAACGCTGGATGAACGGCCGCAAGCTCAACTGGGCTTTTGACGTCATTGATTCAGCGACACGTCGTCAGATCGATAATGCCAAGACTGAACAATGGATGAAGCGCCGCGAATACTGGCAAGGAATCTGGAGCAAGGGTTATATCGATGAGATCCAGGTTTCCATGAGAAAACGCTTGGCAGATGAATATCGATTTCAGCATCCTGACATCCAACTCCTTGTTGGAGCCCCTCCTGGCATCTCTGCGATTGTCATTACGCTCACCCGCCCGGGCAGCAATCCCATTCAGGTTATTGAAATGAGCGGTAATGGGGCATTACGTCTCTTTAATATGCACGCTTTCCCGGGATTGGACTTCCGTAGAAAGAGGACTCTCGATTATGGGGATGTTAAATATCTAAGGATGCTCTGAGCAAATCGAAAGATAATGCATTAATTGTATAAATATCAAATATATGATAGAATATATCTATCATGAATAGATTTGCGAGAGGCTTCTG
>NZ_WEHX01000054.1 GCF_009183815.1 Sutterella seckii
AAGCCTCTCGCAAATCTATTCATGATAGATATATTCTATCATATATTTGATATTTATACAATTAATGCATTATCTTTCGATTTGCTCAGAGCATCCTTAAAATGCTGACGAAATATCGAGCTTTGCTTTGTGCTGTCGATTGCGGCAGCCTGACAAAAGCCACGGAATCGATGCACTGCACTCAATCAGCGTTGAGCCGCATGATTCTGGATTTGGAAAGCCTCTGGGGATTTCAGCTTCTCATTCGCAGCAAATCAGGAGTGCGCCCAACGCCTGACTGCCTGAAGATCCTGCCGCTCCTTCGTCGGATTTGCGCTGAAAATGAGCTGGTGCGGGACACCGTAATGGATATTCGCGGCGTTCTTTGCGGAACTGTAAGAATAGGCGTTTTTTCAAGTATTGCAACCTTTTGGCTGCCCCATGTCATTGCACGTTTTGGGAAAGCGCATCCGGATATCGAATTTGAAATTTTAATGGGTGATTACTCGGAAATTGAGGACTGGGTAGCCGAGACCAGAGTGGATTTCGGATTCGCTGCATTGCCGGTCTCGAAAAGAGTTAAGGCACTGCCTTTGCATGAAGATGAATTGCTGGCGATATTGCCGGAAACGCATGCATTGGCCGACAGGGAAAAGGTTTCAGTAGCGGATCTTGCCAAAGAGCCGATGATCATGCTTGAAAAAGGCAGGCAGGCTGAAATCAGTAATATGTTTGAAAAACAACATTTACAGGCAAATGTTAAGTTCCGAACTTTTGACGACTATGCTTTGCTGAGCATGGTGGAAAACGGCATCGCTGTTGGTGTTTTGCCTAAACTGATTCTGGAACGATTGAATTATCGGGTTGAAGTTCGTGAAATTGAACCTCCATGCAGCCGGATTATTTCACTTATTGTGAATGGCTCAACTGGTCTCTCGCCGGCTGCCTCCCGATTCCTGTCGGTTTTTGAAAATGAACTCGCTATGCGAATGAGTTTAAAGCCAAAAATCAAGGAATTTTTATGTAAACTGCAATGCGATCAAAATTGAAAGCGTCAGCATGGATAGAAGCGTCTGCAGCGTGGTGACTGCAGCAACAATGGAAGCATTTCCATGCATGTTGGCCGTCATTACGTAGCAGGACTGCGCTGTAGGCAGTGATGCAAAAACCAAAACAACAGCAGCTGCGTTGCCGGAAAGCCCGGTTAACTGAATAACGATCCAGGCCATTAAAGGAATGACGGCAAGTCGAACCAGGCAGGAGGCAGCGATCAGTTTGAAGTGCTTTGCAAGATTGCTGAATTGAAGGCCGGCTCCGATGCAAAGGAGACCCATTGCCAGGGATGCGCTTCCAAGATGACTCAGAAAGTCTTTTACCGGCTGAATCAATTCAATGCCCAGATAATTGAAGATCAGCCCTAAAACGGTAGCGATAATCAGAGGATTCCTGGCTACGCCCAGAACGGTTGTCCGCAATAATTGGGAGCGATTTTCGGATTGATTGTCGCGTTTGGCAACGGCACGCACGAGATCGGAAACGGCAATCGAGTTGCTGATGGGAACCCAGAAGGCAATCAGCATCGCCAGGAGCGAGGGGCCTTCAGCGCCGCAAAATCGGGTGCATATGGCAAAGCCGATATACGTATTGAAGCGGAATCCGCACTGAAAGACAGAGGCATGCGTGACGGCGTCCGCTTTAATGAAATAGCGGACTGCAAATGACGCGGCAACACCAAGAAGCATGGCGCAAATGCCCGTCAATAAAAAGCGGACGGACTCTCCGACAGCCAGTTGAGACTGTGCAACCGAAACAAAGAGAAATGGAGCTAAGAGAAAATTGAAGACCAGCTTCTCGGCGCCATCCCAAAATGCTTTGGTGAATCCGCCTTTCCGGCTCAAGACGAGTCCGAGAAGAATTATGGCAAAATCAGGGATGATAAGAGATATGCTATACATTGCGGCAACCTATCCGTTGAGCAGCTGCAGCTCCTCCAAAAAGCATGGAGATGCCTATGATTTGCAATGCGGTTAATGGTTCCGATAAAAACAGAGTTGCTGCGACGACAGCCGTTAAAGGTTCCAGATAACCCACCACAGAAACAGTTGCTGCAGACAATTTTGGAACCGCCCGGAAATATAAGAGGCAGGAGAATCCGGTATTGACGATGCCAAGAACAAGCAAAGGAATGGCTGATTCCATAACGGCGGAAAATGTTGGAAGACCGTTCTGACCGAATGGGAAGTAGGCGGCAACGGTTCCCAAAGCAGCCGCTAAAATCAGAAAGGCGCTCATGAAATTATTTTCGGTCCGGATCTGCCGTGCGCAAAGGATCATGCCTGCGTAACACAATGCTGATGTACAGGCTTTCAGAATACCGTAGGAATCCTGTATCCAGGAAGAATTTTGCCCGATGCACAGAAAGAGCCCGCAGAGAGCTATGATCAGGCAAATCCATTGAGTTGAATGAATTTGCTCAGTACGGGTAAATGCGGTGACAGCCATTACCAGCACAGGACCGAAGTAATAAATGACAGAGGCCTGGGATACGCCGATATGACGATAGGCGCTGTAGAGAAATATCCAACTGATTCCAATGAAAAATCCAGCACTTATGGTTGCGGCGAGAGTGCGGGAAGTTATGGAAAACGTTTTAATAAAGCGTAATGAAAAAGGCAATAAAAATAAAACGCCTATCAACAGCCGCAGAATGACGATCTGGTCGGAAGACAAATGGATATAGGCAGCTGTTACGCCATTAAAACCAAACAGGAATAATGACAGAAGGTGAAGAAATTCCGGGCTTTTCATTAGAGGATCTTGATCAGATTTGAACTCTTTTCAAAGCCTAACGGTTAAAGTGTAAGAAGAAAAACGAATATTTCGTATGCTATGTATTCCAAAACCGCATGTAAGGAACCCGAAAACGAAAAGCTCCCTGCAGCGTCGTTCCGAATTGCGAACCAGTCTTCATCCGGTCATGCCAGGGCGTTTAAGCGCATGAGGATGGACATCTCCGGGAAGTTTGCCGACGACCTCCGCGCCGGCCTCACGGATGAGGAAGCCGACGCGCTCGAAAAGCTCCTCAGAAAGTGCGCGGCCGGCATGCGTACGGCCGCGGATTAGAGCTTCCTGGGGATCAGCCTTCTCTGATCGACAGCATGAAGGTTCCCTGGGGATCAATCTCGGGGAGATGCCGGCGGTAGGTCGCGACGAGCGCCGCCTCCGGTTCGGCATCCTTAAAGGCTTCCGGGTAGAAGACTTTGGCGAGGTATTGCGTGAAGCGCCAGTCCACGATTGAGCGGAGGCTCCCGTGGTCGACCCCATAGAATTCATTGTTCTTCACGGCCGGCAGGTTCTGCCAGAGCGGGCGGTTTCTGAAGCCCTGGAGGCGCTTGAGCGCATCCGGGCGCTCCACCGTAAAGCCCATCCGCATCTGGTCGGCATGGTCGTTCCCCCAGATGCTCCCGCCGATGATGACGACTTCCGGGGCTCTTGAGATCACGAATTCCCGCGTGAGTGCGCTGTAGGGCTCCGCGTTCTTTTCGGAAATGCTCCCCGCTTCAATGCGCTTCAGAATGGCGCCCCAGAGAATCGTGGCGTTGTAGGAATTGCCGTACTGTCCGGGCCCGAGGTTCCCGAGCTCCATGTAGCAGGTGCGGTGCTTGACGCTCGAGGGGAGCGCGCTGATGCGCCGGTTGATTTCGGAGAGCCCCTCGATGCATTCGCGGCAGAGTGCTTCAGCCGCGTCGTCCCTCCCGAGGAGGCGCCCGAGGATCCTCGTGGAAAGCACGTGGTTCTCAAGCTTCATCGCGTGATAGTCGATCACGATCACGCGGATCCCTGCGCGTTCAAGAAGATTGACGCGCTGGCTGTTGGCGGCAAACTGCGTGCGGCCGATGAGAAGGACGTCGGGCTTCAGAGACAGAATCCGCTCGGTATTGAGGATGTCGTCGTGGTAGCCCCCGATCGAGGGAATCTGCGTGATGCCGGGGAACGCCTTCGTGAAGACGCGGTATTCGCCCGTGCGGGTGCTCTCCCAGTGGTCCTGCGTGAGGCCGACCACTTTCTGAAGCGCGCCGCTTCCCCCCACAAGCAGGTAGTTGGCGATGTAGTTGGCGACGATGATGCGTTTGGGCATCTCCCGGATCGTCACCCTGCGGCCCTCGACGTCCGTGAAGACGAGGGGCCAGGTTCCGGCGGGCGGAAAGTCAGGGAGCCGAGCTTCTGCTCCATGGGCGAAGGGAATGAGGCCGAGCACGGCGAGGGCGCCGGAAAACTGAAGAACGGTGCGGCGGGAGATCATGAGAAGGCCTCGTGAAGAGAAGAAAAAAGGGTGATGAAATTCAGACGGGCTTCTTCGCGAGCACCATGAAGTCGCGGATGAGCGCGGATTCCTTGCCCGTCTTCGGATCCGTCACTTTGACGAGGACGGGTTCGAAAACGGTCACGTCGGTAAAGCCGCATTCAAGGAGCGCTTCGACGTCCCAGCCCGGACGGTCCTGATGCGTGAGCGGGAGCCCTCCGGCAATCCGCTCCATCGGGCTCGTGTCGACCCCGAGCATGAATTTCTCGCTGTGGCCGTAGGGAACGGCTTCCGTCTGATGGAGCCGCGCAAAGGCGTCGTCCTCGAGATACCGGTAGTGGTTGCCGTCGGCGTAGAAAAGCTCTCCGCCGGGCCTGAGCGCCCGGAACCAGTCCCTGAGCGCCCGGAGAGGATCGGGGAGATTCCAGATGACGTTGCGCGACAGAACGGCGTCGAGCGCACCGTCACGAACAGGAAGCGCCGCCGCATCAGCTTCAATGAAGTCAACGGCGAGGCCGAGGGCCGCAGCATTCTTTCTCGCCTCATCGAGCATCCCGGGAGAAGCATCGAAGCCGACCGCCTGCCAGCCCGCTCTGGCCGCGGCGAGCGCGAGAAACCCCGGTCCGCACCCGGCGTCGGCAACCTTCGCCGAGGGCGGAAGGTCGAGAAGGCGCGTGAGGCGCTCAACCCAGCGGTCGCCCTCGCCGGAATCAAATTCATCGATCGTGCGCAGGCTGTAGCCTTCGGCGCGCGTGTCCCAGTAGCCCGAGATGCGCGAGGGGAGGGAGGAGGTTTGAGTCATGGCGTGCTCTTGGATATGAATCGGGAAATGAGAAATCAGGAATGAGCGTGGTCGTGATGGTGATGGCCCGTGTCGACGTCGAGGGGCTTCTCGGGGATCACGACGACGCGTCCGCCCGAAGTCCGCTCCACCGCCGCCTCCACGCGGTAGACCACCGAGAGCTCGTCGGGCGTGAGCACCTTTTCCGGCGTGTCGTAGCGGCGAACGGTGCCGTCGGCGAGCATGAGAAGGCGCGTCGAAAAGCGCGACGCGAGCATGAGGTCGTGGACGACCGCGAGCGCGATGGAGCCGGTCCTCTCCGCGTAAGCGCGGGCGGCCTCCATCACGATCAGCTGATGCCTCAGGTCAAGCGCGCTCGTGGGTTCGTCGAGAAGCAGCACCCGCGGGCGGGAGACGAAGGCCTGCGCCATGAAGACGAGCTGCTTTTGCCCCCCGGAGAGCGAGGCGACCGGAAGATCCGCGAGATGGCTGATCTGCATGGCATGAAGCGTCTGATCGACCTGCTCGAAAACGTCCGGCGTGACGCGCCAGGAAAGACGCCGCCCGAGGCCGAGCATCACCATTTCGAAGACGGAAAGGCGGCTCGAGACCTGCGTGAGCTGCGGGAGGTAGGCAATGGCGCTCCTCGGGAGCACCTCTCCGTTTTCTTTGAGGACCACGTCGCCCGTGCGGGGCTCGAGCCCTGCAATGGCTTTCAAAAGCGTCGTTTTCCCGGCGGCGTTCCGCCCGGTGATGGAGACGAGCTCCCCGGCGGCGACGTCGAAGGAAATGTCGTGAAGGATCTTTTTCGGGCCGAACTCAACCCCGAGATTGCGGACTGTGAGCGTAAGCGCCATCAGAAGTCCCTCCGGCTTTTGAGAAGAAGTGCAAGAAGGAAGGGAACGCCCGCAATCGACGTGACGATGCCGATCGGAAGCATCGCGCCTGCGGAGAGCCACTTAGCGATGAGGGAGGAGAGGAGCATGATGAAGCCGCCCGAGAGAATGCTTCCCGGGATGAGCCAGCGCTGATCGTCGCCGAGGAGCAGCTTCGCGCAGTGGGGCGCTACGAGCCCCACGAAGGCGATCGTGCCGATGAAGGAGACTGCCGCCGCCACGAGAAGCGACGAGACCGCAAAAACAAGGATCCTCAGCCGCGCGACGGGGACGCCGAGGCTCTTCGCGCGCTCTTCGCCGACGGAGAGCGTCGTGAGCTGCCAGGCGGCGGGGGCGAGCATGAGGAGCCCCAGAAGGAGCGCTCCGCCCGCCGCGGCGGCCGAGAGCCAGCCGGCGCGCTCAAGGTTCCCGAAGGTCCAGCCGTTGATGAGCTGAGCGGTCTCGGGGGACGCAAGGTAGATGAGAAGCTGCTCGAGCGCGATGAAGAAGAAGTTCATGATGATGCCCGCGAGGATCAGGGTCGAGGGCGTCATCCCGCGCATGCGCCCGAGGGCGAGGATCAGGCCGCAGATGAGGAGCGCGGAGATGAAGGCGGCGGCGATGGTGCCGGTCCAGAGTTCTCCGGCGATCGTGAACCCGGCAGTGATCGCAAGCGCCGCGCCGAAGCTCGCGCCTGAGGTGATGCCGAGGGTCGAGGGGCTTGCAAGCGCATTGGCGGTAATCGTCTGAATGGAGAGGCCCGCGAGCGAAAGCGACGCGCCCACGAAGAGCGCCGTTACCGACATGGGAAGCCGGAGCTCCCAGAGAATGAGCGCCTGCGGGTTGTCGGCCGAGGGTCCTGCGAGGAGCGACGCGAGAAGCTCCCGGAGCGGAATGCCTGAGGATCCGGTCGCAAGGTCGAGCGCGAGAAGGAGAAGCGTCGCAGCGGCAATGCCCGTCGTGACGGCAAGGCGGCTTCGCTGGCGCTCGCGGTAATGAATGTGGCAGGACATGGGAGGCTGGCGGGGAAACGTATGATGATTTCGAAAATCATCATACGGTCATTCCCGCTCTTCCGCCTCCTCAAAAAGTTGCAGAAAAATGCCTTTTTCAATCAAGGCGTGCGGCGTAGTCCTTTTGGATCCTGTCTGATTCTTCCGGACGGCAGCGTCAGAGTTCCCGGCCGCGCGAGGCCCGGACCGCTTTGAGGAAGTTTTCGAACTGCTCCATCCCCTTTTCGGAGAGCACGGATTCCGGGTGGTACTGCACGCCTTCAATCGGGAGCGTCCGGTGGCGGATTCCCATGATTTCGCCGTCGTCCGCCGCGCGGGCGGAAATTTCAAGCTCGGCGGGAAGCGTCTCCGGGTCGAGCGCGAGCGAATGGTAGCGGATGACGGAGAGCCTTTCGGGGAGCCCTTCGAAGATGCCGCGGCCGTCCGTCGTGATTTGAGAGGCTTTGCCGTGCATCACGCATGACCTTCATCCCGAACACTTCTCCGATCGCCTGGTGGCCGAGGCAGACGCCGAGCATCGGGATCTTCTCGCGGGCGCCCGCCTGGATGAGGTCCGTGAGAATTCCGGCTTCCGAAGGCTTCCCCGGGCCGGGAGAAAGAACGAGCGCATCGGCGCCGAGTCCGAGCACCTCCTCCGGGGTCGTGCGGTTGTTGCGGATGGTCACCACCTCAGCCCCGAGCATCTGCAGGTACTGCACGATGTTGTAGGTGAAGGAGTCGTAGTTGTCGAGCATGACGAGCTTCATGATTTCTTTTTTCCCCTGTCGTTTGGCGTCGTTCCTGTGCGGCTCAGAGCGCGAGTCCGCGGGCGGCGAGTTCGATCGCCTTCATCATGGCGGCGGCTTTATTGCACGTTTCGAGGTATTCCATATGCGGGACGGAATCATGCACGATGCCCGCTCCCGACTGAATTTCCATGCGGCGGCCGTCGAGCACGATCGTGCGGATGGTGATCGCGAGATCCATGGCGCCGTCGTAGCCGAAGTAGCCCGCGGCCCCGCCGTACATCCCGCGGGGCGAGGGTTCGAGCTCATGGATGATTTCCATCGCGCGCACCTTCGGAGCTCCGGAGAGCGTGCCCGCCGGGAAGGCGCTCCGCACGAGGTCGAAGGCGTCCCTGCCTTCCCCGAGCTCTCCTTCAACCGTGCTCACGATGTGCATGACGTGGGAGAAGCGCTGAATCGACATGAAGTCGGAGACCTTCACGGTGCCGGGGGCGGCGATCCGCCCGAGGTCGTTGCGGGCGAGGTCGACGAGCATCAGATGTTCGGCGCGCTCCTTCGGGTCGGCAAGGAGCGACTTTTCGAGCTCGGCATCTTCCGCGGGCGTCTTCCCTCTCGGACGGGTGCCCGCAATGGGGCGCAGAAGGGCCTTCCCGCCCGCTTCCGTCCGGCAGAGCGTTTCGGGAGACGAGGAAATGAGGATGAGCTTTCCCATCTTCATGAAGAACGTGTAGGGTGAGGGATTGATGAGCCTCAGCGCCCGGTAGAGCGTGAGCGGGGGAATGTCCGTTTCGCCCGAGAATTTCTGCGAGAGCACGACCTGGATGATGTTCCCCTCGCGGATGTGCGCCCGGGTCTTTTCAACCATTTGGGTAAAGGAGCTTTCCGTGCAGTTGGAGCGGAGCTCCGGAACGGGGCGGGCTTCAGCCGCTCCCGGGCGAGCGGGCCGGGCGAGCTTTTCCTTCATGACCCGCACGCGGCGCACGCCTTCGTCGTAGGCGGCGCGCAGCGTCTCGAATTCATCCGTCCTGACCGCCGCCGAGAGCATCAGCGTATGGCGGAAGTTGTCGAAGATGATGAGGTCGTCCGCAATCATGAAGGAGGACGTGGGGCCCCGGAGGCCGGGCTTCGGGGCAGGGAGATTTTCGAATTCGCCGACGGCCTCGTATCCGATCGCGCCCACGGCGCCTCCGATGAAGGCGGGCATGTCGGGAGGAAGCGCGGGCTTCAAGCCCTTCATGAGGGTTCTGAGCGCCATGAGGGGCCTTCGGGCGCGGCGAGTTCGCGCTTTTTCCCTTCCGCTGGGGCGTAGTAGGCTTTCCCGTTCTCCACGGTGAAGACGCCCCTCGGATTGAGCCCGATGAAGGAGTAGCGCCCGAAGCGTTCGCCCGCCTCGACGGATTCGAGAAGAAAGACGTTTTCGTCCTCCTGAAGGCGCGCGAGGACGGTGACCGGGGTCTCCATGTCGGCGGCGAGTTTTTCGGTGACGGGGATGAGGTTGCCCTTCTGGGCAAGGTCGGAAAATTCCTGGAAGGTGAGCATGGCGGATTCGACTCCGGGCGGAAGGAAAAAACAAAGTTCGGGGCGAAAAAAAGCGGACCGGAAGCCGTTGGCCTCTGGTCCGCTTTCAGGGCAAGGACTTTGACGAAAAGTCCTCTTGGGTTCAAGCGTTCGTCATGCTTTCCTCTGATGGAGCACTCTCAGACAGCAGAGCGCCTCGTCGGATTGATTCCCGGAATGCATGCACGCGAACGCAGGCAGCGGACCAAAGGACCGACGCCAGCGCCACGAGGCATTGGGAATCGAGACGAGGAAAAGCATGAAGATGAACGAAAAAAAGAATGTATTGGTGAATAGCTTGGCAGATGAAATGTGTTCCTGCGCAGGCATAACTGCTCTGTTGAATTGATGCATATCAATATTTAAAGCTCTCCTGACCGTCTGCAATGACGCCCGGGCGTGGTGCCGCCGATCCGTGCTCCGTCTGCCGGCGTGCTTTCTGTGGACGCTTCGCCGCGGAGTCTGTGCCAATCGGGACGATAGAATCGTTTTTTTGAAACTGCGGAATGGGTCGTCATCGACGGCCGCGAGCGGCAGCTTGTCCGCTGGGAGCGCCTCCGACGCAATAAAGACGACAAGCCGCAGGAAGCTCGCTGAAGCTTTCTGCGGCTTTGGGCGGGTTTGGAGAATGCCTCTGGAGCGCCCGGGATCAGATGTTCTGCCCGAAAGCCCGGAGAATGGCCGCGGCGGCATCTTCGGGCGCGCCCGTATTCTCGATCGTTACGTCGGCGTTTCCGAGGTAGATCGCTTTCCGCTCTTCCCAGATCTGCGTGAGGGGCTTTGAGAGCGAAACCGGGCGTCCTGCAACGGGAAGGTCGGAGAGCGGGCGCGTGAGGAGCGCGATCCGGCCGTTCTGCTTGAGCGCCTCGCGGTTCTTTTCTCTCAGGAGCGTGCCTCCCCCCGTTGCAATCACGACGCCCCGGCGAGCGCCCGCGAGCTGCGTGATGTGGGTTTCAAGGTCGCGGAAGGCTTTTTCGCCGTCTCTCGCGAAGATTTCCGGGATGGAGCAGTCGGCAGCTGCCTCAATCGCATCGTCGAGGTCGATGAATTCGCGGCCGAGCGCACTGGCGATCGCGCGCCCGACGGTTGACTTGCCGCTTCCGGGCATGCCGGAAAGGACGATGTTTTCGTTTTCGAGGGCGAGCTTCCTGAAGAGTCCGGCCGTGTTCGCCGCCGGCTCTCGGTTCCAGAGGAAGCGCCTCGACGCTTCAATCGCCTGAACGACGAGCATGAGGAGTCCGTTCATGTTGGGTATCCCTCTCGCATCGGCTTCGAGCATGAGCTTCGTCTTTGCCGGGTTGTAGATGAGGTCGAAGACGAATTCGAGATGCGGGAGGCTCGCAAGGTTTTCAACGGGAGCTGCCCCGGCGCGCGGGTACATGCCGACGGGCGTGGCGTTCACGAGAATCGCGGCATCGGATTCGCGCCCGATGTTCCCGTAATTGAGCTCGCCCGTGCGCGACACCATTTTCGGGTTCGCGCCCATGTCGCGGAGGACTGAGAAGACGCACTTCGCCGCGCCCCCGGTGCCGAGAATGAGGGCCTTCTTTCCCTTCACGTCGATGCCGGAGGCGGCGATCATGGCTTCAAAGCCCGCGTAGTCGGTGTTGTCGCCCGTGAGCGACCCGTCGGCCTCGCGGATGATGGTGTTGACGGCGCCCACCTTTTCGGCGCGGTCCGTGAGGCGCGCGAGGAAGGGGATCACGGCTTCCTTATAGGGAATCGTGACGTTGAGGCCGTCGAAGGGGACGGCAGCGAAGAATTTGTCGAGGCGGTCGGGCTCGACCTCGAAGCACTTGTAGGCGTAGGCCGCGAGTTCCTTGTGGATGGCGGGCGAAAGCGTATGGGAAAGCGTGCGGCCGAGAAGCCCGCAGAGGAGCCCCGCGCCCGGGCGGAGCGCCTTGTGGCGGATTTCGGAACGAACGACCGTTGCGCCGAGCCCGATCAGGTCGGCGATGAGGATCTGAGAGGCCTTGTCGCCTTCCGAGCGGAAGGTGATGGAAACGGCGTCGCCGCCCGGAATGACGGCTTCCGGGACGAAGCCCCCCGCGAGGAGCGCGGCGAGGGCCTTCGCCGTTACGCTCCGGGGCGATTCGCCGGGAAGCACGGGAAGGCGCGCCTCGTAATTCCCCTTTTCGGGAAGATCGTCCTCGGCGAGGATGGGGCTCAGCTGCTGGCGGCGGGAGCCTGCAATCAGGACCTCGTAGACGGAATGAAGAACATGACTCGTTTCCGGGTCGCGGCCGCTCGTGATGCGCGCGAGGAGCGCTTCCTCGCGTTTGAGAGCATGAACGGCAAGTCCGAGCCGGCGCTTTCTCGCGCCCACTTCGTCGGCGACCGTCATGCGCTCATCAATGAGGGCGGAGAGCTTGCCGTCAATGTCGTCGATCCGTTCGCGCAGATCCCCGAGGGGCGCCGAAATTTTCTGTTGAGGCTGATTCATCACTGGTCCGGAAAAATTATTTGCTGCTCTCTTCCTGCGGGGGAATCGAGGGGCACTCAAGCGCCTGAGGGAGAACTGCCGGGGCGGCGAGAAGGCTGTCGAGGGCGGCGAGGGCGGCGACGGCTTCCGCGACGGGCACGGCGCGAACGCCGATGCAGGGGTCGTGGCGGCCCTCACGCCGAGCTCTGCGTTTTCATGCCTTGAAATGGAAATCGTTTCCTGCGCGAGCGCAATCGAAGGCGTGGGCTTCATGGCGATCCGGAAGACGACGGGCGCGGCCGTCGTGATGCCGCCCGCAATGCCGCCCGCGTTGTTGGTGCGGGGCTTTGCGCCCGGAGCTTCAGAGGAAATCTCCCAGGGGTCGTTGTTTTCTGAGCCTTTCATGCGTGCGGCCTCGAATCCGCGGCCGAATTCGACGCCCTTGACGCCGGGAATGCCGAAGAGTCCGAAGGCGAGCTTCCCGTCGAAGCCTTCAAAGAGAGGGCCGCCGAGCCCGCAGGGGAGCCCTTCGATGATGCATTCGATCACCGCGCCAATGCTGTCGCCCGACTTCCTCGCAGCGAGAATGGCTTCGGTCATGCGGATTTCTGCATCGTCGGAGAGGACCGGGAGGCCTCTTTCGAGGCGCTTCTCCAGGTCTTCCGGGTTTTCGCCCATCGGATTCATCGGGCGGTCTTCTTCCGTTCCGACCGAGAGGAGGTGCGCGGCAATGCGGATCCCGCGGCGCGCGAGAATCTGAAGCGCGATGCCGCCCGCAAGCGCGATGGGAGCGGTGAGGCGCCCGGAGAACGCGCCGCCTCCGCGGACGTCCTGATGTCCCTGGTACTTCACTTCAGCCGGAAGGTCCGCGTGCGAGGGACGCGGGAGGTCGGCAATCACTTTGTAGTCCTGCGAGCGCTGATTGGTATTCCGGATGATGGCGGCGAGCGGCGCGCCGCAGGTAATGCCGTCGACCATGCCGCAGAGGATTTCCGGCGCGTCGGGTTCCTTTCGCTGCGTGGCGAGCTTTCCGCCCGGGGCGCGCCGGGCCATGAAGGCCTGCAAGGCGGCGACCGAGATTGATTCGCCTGCGGGCAGTCCCTCGATCGTGCATCCGATCGCGTCTGCGTGCGATTGACCGAAGACGGTGGTGCGGAGGTTTTCGCCGAAAGTCGTGTTCATGCTGAAATCCAAAAAATGTTCTAAAGCTCGTTTGGGGGGATGAGAAGCGCGTTATTCCGCGCTGCAGAGGCCGCCCAATTTGGCGAAGTCCTCAAGGAACTTCGGATAGCTTTTCCGGAAGGCTTCCGCCCCGGAAATGCGGACGTGCGCTCCGCCCGAGGCGGCGGCAACGGCTGCCGCCATCACGATGCGGTGGTCGCCGAAGCCCTGAATCTCGCCCCCGCGGAATTTTCCCGCGCTTCCGAGCCCGTGAACGACGAGGCCTGCGGGCTCCTCTTCGTGCGGCACTCCGAGGAGCGAGAGGAGAGCCGACGTGCTTTTCAGCCGGTCGCTTTCCTTGATGCGAAGGCGCCCGGCGTTCGTGAAGCGCGTGGTGCCCGAGGCCGCCCCCGCAACGACGGCAAGAATGGGAACAAGGTCCGGAATCTGCGCGGCATCAATCTCAATGCCGCGGAGAGCTCCGGGGAGAGCGCTCATTACGCTCGTCGCGGATTCCGTCTGAATTACCCGGGCGCCGAAGCGCGCGAGGATTTCGGCGACGGCCCGATCGCCCTGAAGCGAGTCGCGCCGGATGCCGGTCACTTCGATGGTCTCTCCTTCGTCGCCCGCGAGCGCGCCGGCAGCGAGCCAGAAGGCGGCGTTCGACCAGTCGCCTTCAACGACGAGTTCCGGTCCGGCATGAAGCTTTCCGCGGCCGGCGACGGTCCAGACGGGAAGCCCCTCCGGGCCCTTTTCCTCGCGGATCGCGACGCCCGCGGCTTCGAGCACCTCGAGCGTCATGCGCACGTAGGGTTCGGATTCAAAGCCCTTTGTAATCGCAAGCGTGCTCGTACCCTCGAGAATCGCGAGCGCGTAGAGGAGGCCGCCGATGAACTGCGAGGAGACGTTTCCGGGAAGCGAATAGGCGCCGGGGGCGAGCTTTCCTTCAACGACGAAGCCTTCGCCCGGGAGCGTCGTGAGGCGGATGCCGTGGCGTTTGAGCTCTCCGGCAAGAGGTTCGACGGGGCGGCTGGGGAGCCTGCCGCGGCAGATGAACTTTGCGCCGCAGCCGAGGGCCGCCGCGACCGGAATGAGGTAGCGGAGCGTCGTTCCGGATTCGCCGCAGTCGACTTCCGGGAGCACGGGAAGATGATCCCGATCGATCGGAAGAACGTCGGCGTCGCCTGCATTGCCCTGGGTCACCCGGGCGCTGAGGCCCCGGAGCACGCGGCAGGTGGCGTCGATGTCCTCAGACCGGGTGCTGCAGGAGACATGCGCCGGCGATTCCGAGAGCGCCGCCGCAATCAGAAGGCGGTGCGCATAGGACTTCGAGGCGATGGCCGGAATTTTTCCGCTTAAAAAGCGCGGCGTGACGGTGACGATCATGGCGTTTGCGGGGTGCGTGTGGTTGCGTGTTGAATCGATGGAAAAGCGGCGGGAAAGAGGCCCTTTCATCGAAGGCCCGTTTCAAGCATGGCGCGGAAGTCTTCCCAGGAAACCTTCTTCACTTCGGCGCGTCCGGGCGCAACAGGGAGAACGAGGTTCACGCCCGAACCGGCGGACTTTTTGTCGTGGCGCGCAATGGCGAGAAGCTTGTCCGTGCTGAAGTCGAGGTCGGGGCGGGCAAGGAGTTCAGGAGGAAGAGAGGCGGGAAGACCGGCTTTCAGAAGAAGCGCTTCAAGGTCTTCGAGCATTGCCCGGGGGAGCTTTCCTTCCTGGACGAGCGCTTTCGTGAGGATGTGCATGCCGATCGCGACTGAGGCGCCGTGGGAGAGCGCATAGCAGGACGCCGTTTCCACGGCGTGGCCCGCCGTGTGGCCGAGGTTGAGGAGCCTTCTCGCGCCCGATTCCTTTTCGTCTTCAGAGACGATGCGGCGCTTCACGTCGATCGAGCGCGCGATGAGGTCGACGGACGGAAGGGGCGCCAAGCCGCTTCCATCCTCGCCGGAGCCGAGTTCCTGCCTGACGGCCGCGAGCACATCGGGGTCGAGCCCGGCATATTTGATGATCTCTCCCCAGCCGCAGGAAATTTCGCGTGCGGGGAGCGTGCGGAGAACCTCCGGGTCGATGAGGACCCCGACGGGCTGCGAGAAGACGCCCATCAGGTTTTTGCCGGCTTCAAGGTCGACGGCGGTTTTCCCGCCGACGCTCGAATCCACCATGGCAAGCAGGCTCGTCGGCATCTGGAGGCACCGGATGCCCCGCATGTAGAGCGCCGCGGCAAGACCCGCGAGGTCGCCGACCACGCCGCCCCCGAGCGCAATGACGGCATCCTTTCGCGTGAGTCTTAAGCCCGCCATGGCTTCGAGAACCCGCACAAGCTCTGCGGGCGTCTTGCTTTGCTCTCCGGCGGGAATCGCGATGACGCCGGCGGATGCCCCGGGGCGGGCGGCTTCGAGCGCTGCCTGCACGTTCTCCGCATAGAGCGGGCCCACGTTGGAGTCGGTCACGATGACCGCGCGAACGGCAGGATCCGTGAGGCCGAGACGCGCGGAGAGGCGGCCCGCGAGCTTCGGGGCGTCGGAGAGGAGTCCCGGGGTGATTTCCACAAGGTAGCCTTCGCCGGCTTTGACTTCAAGGATCTGTCCGTTCTGCATGGCGTCTTTTAACTGATGGATGTTGAGGATGTCGGGAATCAGGCGGCGCGGGCCTCTTCGTCGTGGACGGCGAGCGCCGTGCGGACGGCTTCAACGCGGCGGCAGAGCTCTTCGAAGGTGTCGGGCGTAATCGACTGCGGACCGTCGCAGAGGGCTGCGGCGGGGTTGTTGTGCACCTCGACCATGGAGGCCGTCGGCG
>NZ_WEHX01000055.1 GCF_009183815.1 Sutterella seckii
GCGGCCGTCGAGGGTTGTGGTGGTTTTATCTTCGTAACTCATTTATCAATTATAACATAACCGTAGCCGCTTGTCAACTATTTTGTGCCTATGTTAATAAGGCAATTCACGGGCAGAATCGGGATATTCGGGTAATCCCTCTCTCCCTAGAATTTCCGTCAGTTCCTTCCAACAGGAATTGATTTTGGAGACCCTAAAAAATGCAGAATTTTGATCTTTATCTTCCGACCCACATTGTTTTCGGCAAGGGCCGCGTCAATGAATTAGGAAAGCTCGTTGCCGGGAAGGGCGAACGCGTTCTCATCACCTACGGCGGCGGGAGCGTCGTGAAGAGCGGACTTCTGGACGCCGTGAAGGCGCAGCTCTCGGGGCTCACTCTTTTCGAGTTCGGCGGCATCGAGCCCAACCCGAAGATCGGGACGCTCAGAAAAGCGATTGAACTCTGCCGCCGCGAAAAGATCGACTTCATCGTGGCGGTGGGCGGCGGAAGCGTCATCGACGGCACGAAGTGCATTTCGGCCGGCACCTTCTATGAAGGCGATGCCTGGGACCTCATGTACGACTCCTCGAAGATCGGCCGCACGCTTCCCTTCTATGCCGTGCTGACCCTTGCCGCAACGGGCAGCGAATACGACAATTCGGGCGTCATTTCGAACCCGGATACGGACGAGACGCTCTTCCTCGCGGCGCCCAATCTCTTCCCGGCCGCTTCCATCATGGATCCGACCTATACCTTTACGGTTCCGGCGTGGCATACCGCCGCGGGTGCGGCGGACATCATGTCCCACACGTTTGAGCAGTATTTCGTGAAGGACGGGAACGAGCTCACCGACGGCATGTGCGAGGCGATGCTGCGCACCGTAATCAAATACGCGCCCGAGGCGATACGCCGTCCCGACGACTACGAGGCGAGAGCCCAGCTCATGATGGCGAGCTCCTTCGGCTGCTGCGGCATTCTCTCGATCGGCCGTTCGGGCTCCGCCTGGCCCTGCCACGGGATTGAGCACGAGATCTCGGCCTACACGGACATCACGCACGGGGCGGGCCTCGCCATCATTACCCCGAACTGGATGCGCTGGACCCTCACGCCCGAGACCGCTCCCCGTTTTGCTCAATACGGCGTGCGCGTCTGGGGGCTTGATCCGGCGGCCGACCCCATGGAAACCGCGAACAAGGCGATTGACCTGACGGCCGACTTCTTCAAGTCGATCGGTCTTCCCGCAAAGCTCTCCGACCTCCATGTGACGGACGAACACTTCGAAGCCATGGCCGACCATGTGCTCAAGCACTGGTTCCCGCTTGAAGGCGCCTTCCGTCCGCTCGACAAGGAAGGCATTCTCGCCATCCTCCGCGCGTCGCTCTGATCTCCTGAGCTTCTTCTGACGCCAAATAAGCCCGCAGGCGGCAGTCATCTTCCTGATGGATGACTGACTGCCGGCGGGCTTTTTGTTTTGAGGAGGCGGTGTTATAGTCGTCGCCAATAACGAGAATCAATTGCATTCGATCTGCAGTTTAAAGAGGCAAAGGGCCATGCCGCTCATTCAAATTCCGCTCAACGATGTCTTCCGCTGCTTTAACGACGGGGGCCTCGTGCTTTTCGGCGCGGGCTCTGAGGGCAAATTCGACGTGATGCCCTGCGGCTGGTGCGCCCCTTGGGGGCTCGATCGGGTGCTCTTCACGGCCGGCCCCAACCACTGCACCCGGGAGCTCGCGGAAGTCTCGGATCGCTTTCTCCTCGCAACGCCCACGGCCGGAATGGCGGAGACCGTCTTCAGACTCGGCACAACGACGATGCACGAGGACCCGGAGAAGCTTTCCCATGCGGGCCTCGGGTTTCTTCCCGGCTTGAGGGTACTGCCTTTCCCTGCCGGCTGCAGCGCATGGGTGATTTTGCGGCGCGTCAAGGAGGGGCTCCCTCAGTTCCCCAATGCGCTTCTCTTTGGAGTCGCCGAAGAGGCATGGGTGGATGGGGATCTTTGGCACGAGGGAAGGCCTCTGCCGGAAGAGGATCTTCCGCTCGACAAGCGCCGTCTTCGCTATGAAGCGGGCGGCGCGTGGTATGCCTCAAAGGGCCGCGAGAGGGTGCTTCAGGGCGCTCAGGGCGGCAGGACCGGTTGATCTCAGGGATTTTTTGGAGCCTTCTGCTACCAGACTGTAAGGCTTCAAACTTTTGACTTCTTCAATATGCCTATAAGGCATATACAGATATAAAATATAAGTATTAGCTATTTTATTTAGGGTTCCTTAACCTTCTTTCTCAATACGGAAGAGCCCGGCGATTCAATCGCATTGAGGCTCGCAAACGATCTCTCTTTCGGGAAGGAATCACCATGAAGAAAGCATTGGCTGCCGGTCTTGCAGTTGGGATTGCCGCGGCAAGCTCCGTCTCTGCTGCCGCGACTGTTGACGAAAGCGCTGCGGCAAGCGATTCCGGCCTCAGGCTTGCAGCGACCTGGGACAAGACCTTCGCTCAGAGCGACAAGGTCGAGCACCGCAAGATCACCTTCAAAAACCGCTACGGCATCACGCTGGCCGCGGACCTCTATAAGCCCAAAGATGCCAAAGGCAAGCTTCCCGCGATTGCCGTGAGCGGGCCTTTCGGCGCGGTGAAGGAGCAGGCTTCGGGGCTCTACGCGCAGACCATGGCGGAGCGCGGGTTCTTCACGATTGCGTTTGACCCGTCCTACACGGGCGAAAGCGGCGGAGAGCCGAGGAATGTGGCGTCGCCCGACATCAACACGGAAGACTTCAGTGTTGCCGTGGATTACCTCTCGACCTCGCCCGAAGTCAACCCTGACCATATCGGTCTCATCGGCATCTGCGGGTTCGGCGGCATGGCCGTGAACGCTGCCTCCATGGATACGCGCATCAAGGCGACGGTTGCCTCGACCATGTACGACATGAGCCGCGTCAACGCCCGCGGCTACTTCGACGCCATGGATGCGGATGCCCGCTACGCGCTCCGCGAGAAGCTGAACGCCCAGCGCACGAAGGACTATGCGTCCGGGACCTATGCGCCGGCCCCCGGCCTTCCGGAGAAATTGAAGGGCGACGAGCCGCAGTTCGTGAAGGACTACTGGGAGTACTACAAGACGCCGAGAGGCTTCCATGCGCGCTCCATCAACTCCAACGGCGCCTGGAACATGACTTCGCCGATTTCCTTCATAGACTAATTAAGGTGCGGAAACCTTCGTCTTCAGACGAGGGAGGAGCACCGTCAGGTAAGTCTTTCGTTTTTCGAGCAGATGCAGTTTCTTAAAACTGACGCCTGCTGAGAGTTTTTGTCCGTCGAGTCGGCGAACATCAAAATAACCGCTGCTTCTTCTTCCGAAAATATAGCCCTCCTCGCCGCCAAGGCGCACTTTGTCAAACAGCCGGAAGCCTTTCACCTCGAACGGGGTCTGCTGGCGCTTGCGAATGCCGCCCCTGCCGATCGTCAGCTTGTGAATCTGACGGTTGTGCTTCCTTACCTGCTTTTGGTATAGGTATTCCGGCAGACGCTCTGCGCTCAGGTTGCCTGCAATGCAGTACGCATCGGCGCAGTGGGATTTCTCGATCCCGTGCGTGATGCGTGTGTGCTTCGTCAAATAGCCGTAGGTGTTCTCAACCGTTTTGTCTGCGTGAATCTCCTTCAGCCGGTAGAAGAACGTCCACCGCATGATTCCCATAAAGGCTTCTGCCCTCATGGACCTGCCGCGCTTCAGCTTCAGGTCGATCCGACCTGCGTGATATGCCTTGTGGCATGTCTCGCAAAGCGTCACGAGGTTGTTGGGGGCGTCGCCCCCGGTGCGCCGGCTTTCGAGATGATGCACGTTCAGGATCGGGTCTCCCGACTTTCCCCTGCAGTGCTGACACTGGTGACCATCACGCCAAAGAACGTACTCGCGCACGTTCCAGAAACCGAGCTGTTCACCCTGCTGATACTCCGTGCCCTTAATGTCCGGGTTCTTGATGGCCTGCATATCGAAGCTCGCTGTTTCCACCGTGATATTCGTTACAGGCAGGAGCCTGCAGACATTCTCGACAAGCTTCAGGTGCGAGGCTATTTTGTGCTCGACCGAAGGTGCCAGCCAGCCCTTGTTCTTGCTGTGAACACGATTGCTGAATCTTGGCGCACGATAGCGGGTCTTGCGATTGCGGCGAGCACGCCGAAGAGCCAAGCGCGCAGACAGGAGATCCGTGATGTCGTCGCGCAGTACTGCTTCACTGGCATAGAGCTCGGCCTTTTCGGTGGAAGCAGAGAGGCCGACGTGCCTGTACCCTGCGTCAACTCCAAGAGAGACGTCCTGCCTGGCTTCGCCCGTTGCCGTCGTGAGCTGAATCGTAAAGGGAGTGCGGCGCTTCACGCGTACCTTCTTTTCCCGCAGAAGCACGCGTGCCTTTGCAGGAGAGCATGGCATTAAGGGTTTGCCACGCTGGTTGATAACAAATACTCTCAAGTTTTGTCTCCATGCCCTTTCGGGCAGTAAGCATCCTTCGTCGATGTTGGAAGGGGTTTGATGCAGGGGACACCGCTCCTTTCCCTCAGAGCTTTTAATCACCTGCCGCAGAGCGCGGGACTAGGATGTACATCCCGCGGTGCCTATGAATTCCCAACCAACGTAGTTCTCCTTGCGGTTTTATCCGTTCGGATCACTGGGACTAGTCAATCAAGGCCTGCTTTCACAAGCCTTCGGCTTCAGCCGAGGGTGTATTGACGAAGAAGAATCTCTGACGAATGAGCGGAGCTTGGCCGCTTCTTCAGGAATCCAAGAATCCCCGGGTTGCGATTGAACCGCCCGTGCTTTTTATGTTCTTAAGTAATGAAAAGCGGTATAAGCGTCATTGAACGATATTCCAGCATTGTTGTAATCAGAATGCCATTTTTCTTTTGCAACAGGTATTGGAATATTTGCACGTAAAATGATAAAGGAGTATCGGCTAAAGTCGCATGAGCATCTTTCAGCAGCATAACTCCATCGCTTTGCTATTGGAGAATCTAATATGTATTATATGTATTTGTAAACGATTTGGATTTGATTGATTGATTTACTTAAATTATTTTCCATTGACTTAGTGCGATCATATTTTCGAATGTCATTCATTTTGCATGGACGTCAATGGATTAACTATAGCTGTTCATTTCCAATGGGATTGCCAAAATCCATGCGCGTATGAAGGTTTTCAGGAGTAATTTTCGCCAGTATAGACTGCAATTCTTTTCGCTCTTTGGTAGTCATGCGTTTCGATTTACCATCATCATTACCTACTTCGGGATTCCCTATTTCAAAAAAGAGTATTGGGATTTCGCCTGATTTGCACTTGCGAAAGCCGAAATGCTCGTAGAAGGATGATTCTGACTCGCTTCCAGGTTCAACGACTAACGCATAAATATTTGATATGTCGGTAATTTCTTTTGTGATTTTCAGCGCTTCAACAAGCATCGCTTTGCCTAGACCTTTATTCTTCCAATTCCGGTCCACAGCTAGTCTGACCAGCAGCAAGCAGGGCATCGGATCCAGTTTGTTTCTGCGTTCCGCTGGAGATAAGCGATCACCTGAAATGACGGCATTGCTCAGGCAGAAATAGCCGGCGATATATCCCTCCGGCGTCAGTACGACATATGTGCTTCTGCCGCTGAACTTTTCACTCAGAAAAACACGCGAACGAAGCCAGTCATTGAGAACTGGAACTTCGCAGTCAAACGCTTCTAATGCATCAGAAGAAATATCGGGACTGATTTCCTGAGGCCTCGATACGCCGGTTATTTCCATAGCTCATAACTCATCAGATGACGACGACGGGCTTTTACTTCATCGTCAGGCGGCAAAGCAATTTCATCAAGGAGAGACTGTAATTGCTGATTGCTGAGTTCAATTGTCTCGGGATCGTTCGAAAACTTTCTGAGTACAGGCTGTGGTTCCTCGGTATTACTCTGTGTTTTGGAGCTTCGCCGCTTTTCCGAGAGGAAGTCAGTCAATTCGGTTTCATCCTCCGGCAGGCGGGGACTGTCTCTCTGGAGCGGCTTCGAGCGTGAAGTGCTTCTGGTGCTCATCCATCAGCGTGAATACGCCTTCGCCGAGCTTGTCGAGCATGCAGAGCGCAATGCAGTAGTTGGGCTGGATCGTTTCTGCTTCGGCCTCCCAGCGGAATACCGTCTTGGGCGACACCTTGAGAAGTGCGGCAAGGGCTTCCTGAGTAAGGTTGAGCCGTTCGCGCAAGGACGCTACATCCGGACCGCAGTACTGCGGCCAGCTGATTTCGCCGTTGAGATAGTCTCGAAACATTGACTGGAACCGGGTGATCTGCCCTGCCGCAAGCCTGCGGCGGCACTCTTCGGTCGTTAACGATTTAAGGGCGGACAATCGCATTTCTCATCTCCTCCTCTAGCCCCTGTGAAAGGCATCGAGGCGTTAATGATGGCCGATTTGTCCGGGGTGCGCGTAATTATTACAGTTGTATGGACTAAATGTCCATTTTAAAAATTTGAATGCGTAATTTTTACGCGACAGGCGGTAAAGGTGCAGCCTTTTCTGCTGAGGAAATACAGTCCCATGCTCTTGAAAAGAAATGCGGATCTGAAGCAGATGATCTTTTGATGCATGTCGTGCGCACCCGTATTTCTGGCTGGATCCGTACTCCAGGCGAGCAGCATCTACGGGATCTCAAGCTGTGTTCAATGAGATTCGAGGTTTTCAGGAGGAGACGGAGTAATGGTGAAAAGATTGCAGAACTCTGAGAGGATTACCTTATCGCCGGGAAGATCCTTCAATGATGAGACCTTCGTGCGCTCCCGCGGAATATGAACATCAGGCTTTAGCGACTGTCATTTGCTGATAGACTAAATGTTGTAAAGCAATTTTCATTACGGGGATCATTGTGCCGACTTTGAACCTGCGACTTAGCGACTTCGACAACTCAGTTCTTAACTCTTTAGCCGAGTCAACCGGACGAACCAAGACATCGCTGGTTGTGGAAGCGATTCGAAACCTGAACCTCGAGCTTCGGGAGGAAAGCGGCGCAACCCGATTGTCTGCCGAGGATTTTGATGCCTTCATGGATAAAGTCATCAATCCCGAAGCTGATCCTGCGGTCAGTGCTGCGCGGAAACGCCTTCTTGAATTCAAGCCTGTCTGGGAGGATTGATGGCCAGCTTTCTGCCGCCCCGGCCGCTGCAGCAGGCAGATGAGGCCAGATTGCCCGGATTTGACTGCGGTTCCGAACCTCTCAATCGGTGGCTTGCTCACAACGATAAGACGGGAGGCAGCCGCACATATGTTGTATCCACTGAGTCGGGCGAACTCGCAGGGTATTTCTGCCTTGCCGCTCATTCGGTCGAGCATGGCGATTTAAAAGCCAAATACCGAAGGAATATGCCGAACCCGGTCCCGACGATTCTGCTCGGCCGGCTCGCTGTAGATAAAAAATACGCAGGCCGCGGTCTTGGAAAATCAATGCTTTTAGCTGCCATCAGAGCCTCTATTGAAATTGCAAAGTCCATCGGTGTTGCGGCTGTAGTTGTTCATCCTATTTCCGAAGAAGCTGAGCACTTTTATCTGAAAAATGGCTTTGCATATGCGCGCGAAGGCAACCCAATGCTCCTCTTTGCACTGGGTCCCTTCGTTTCGTCGAAATAGTGCTAGCGCCTCTCTCGATCTGAAGGCCATCCGCCGGGTGACAGTCTTGACTTGCAAAGTTCGGCACAGCAGCGTTACTTCAGTAAGCATGGGACGTTAGTGCGGCCTGATGCACGGAACCTGCGAATGGCTGCCTGCAGTCCGTTCATTTAGATATCCCGGGAGGACGCTGCAGATCCGAAGAGCAAGATCTGCATGGCGAAAAGATGTATTAAACGCACAACAATACGTATATTATTGTTTTATATAAATATTTACATAAAATTGTAAACGAATTATTGACAGTTAGCTTAAACTTTGCTCTAATAACAAAAGCATGACCCCCGGTTTGGTGACATTAGTTGCCTACAGCCGGGGGCTTTCTTTTTTGGAAAAACGAATTATTAGAAACCACCCCAATCTTTCGGAAAGCCCGCTGCCTGGATAGTTAAGCTTGCTTGATTCTCGTATGGGGCCACTTGGATATGAGATAAATCAGGGAAGTCTTTAATCAATTTATTTAATCTACTTTTCCATTGAGACCTCGGACAAATTATTCCAAGTAAGTAAGAAATCACGCAAATCAATGCAAAGCATCGATTTTGATTAATTCCTGCATGCTTCAAGTCCAAACTGGTTCCTTTGAAACTAGGATTACAAATCATATTTAAGTTCCAAAGACGGCCATGATGCGCACAGATGTTTCTTAAGTAATTAAGAGAAAGAAGCCACGATTCAAATGTAGACGGCCTGCTGACGTTAAATTCTCTCGATATTTCCTTTTTAAATTGCGATTTCAGGCCTTTATAGAGCCACTTAACTGTTCCAAAATCCCACGCCTGACAAGCGATCCAGATAGGTAAGTCAGTTCCATAATGGGCCACATTGACAACAATACATTCAGATTTCGATTTTGTAATTAATCGATATAAATTTTGCGAAAAATCTGGAAACGAAAAGGAAGCATTCCCAGAATCATAAAATGCAGGATCTATTAAGGCAATCATCCATTAGTTACGTATGGATCAATGAAAATTCAAGTTAATCAATGATGTTATCTGAGTTGCATCAACTAAATGATGGCTTCGTTAATAAATAACCTAAAGGGTCGTACTTGCCTAAAAGATAAGCGAATTTAGCCCGTAAAGCAACCTCTATACGCTCCAATGCGTCCATTAAGAGAAGCCTCAAGGATTTATCAAAGACGTACAGCGCTGCTATATCACCAAAGCTAGTTCCCAATTTGAATTGATCTCTAACTTCTATTTTGTTGGTTTGCGTTTTAACAGTTGTTCTAAAGGGATAAAGGTAACCACTGAGTCTATAGTAGCCGATTCTTTCGAGGTGCTCTATTGCCAAAGCGTGGTCTGTAATTATCAATCCACGGCTCTGCAAAAGAGTAATCTGATCAGCGTAGGACAGCCAAGGCTTAGAGTAGGGTACTGCTGAATTCATATTCTTTTAGATAGTCGATTCCCGCTAAATGATTGACAAATATTATACAAACATCGATAACGTATATATTCCGCGCGTGGCAGCAGAAAAATAAGCCCTTGATGGGGTCAAGGGCTGAAATGCCATCGAATTATGATTACTGCTGCTCGATTAACATATCCTGGGGCGAGAATCCGGCATCAATTGCCTTCTGAAACCATTCCGGCTTCCTGGCGCCTCGGCCGGACCAGGTTTCCTCACCGTCCGGGTTTTTGTACTTGGGCTTCACAGGAGCGGCGGAGCGAACACGTTTGGGCTGAGCGGCTGCGGCTTCGTAGGCTATGCCAAGTTCCTTGGCTGTGAACTTGAACATTTCAGCGTACTTGCGGCACTGCGCGAGAACGTCGGCGCGGAGAGCTGCCCGCTCGGCATCGAGCGCCTTCTGCTTTTCTTCGACTTCGCTGAGTCTGCCGGCGACGGAATTGAAATCAAAAGCATTGGTATCCATATCTATGATCCCTGGATTGCGTGAAAAGAATCCCGCTTCAGGTTCCCCAACTGAAATCTTCATTTCGATGCGGCACATCCAGGCTGCAGATGAAGGGGGATGAATAGCTGAGATTCCAAAATAGATGCTCAATTATGCCACGCTGATTTAAAGTTTATTTGATTCATTGGAAGTGCAGATATTTCTGATGCTGCATCTGCTCTATTCCACAGCATGGGAAGCAATGTCGATGTGAAAATTCGGACTTGATATTCCAGGCATAGTACTCTGCGAACATTCAGCCTCATTCTTCAATTTCCTTTTCAGAAACCGGCATTTCAATATCATCCTCCGTCAAGGCTAATATCTGGCGACCGTATTGAGCCACCACTCCCAATGCCGGATGAGATCCGATCGTTCCTTTTTCGAAATGACGCCAGCTACTCATACGGAATTGACGGTATGGATGAATTCATCGTAATGTCGGGAAAGCAAAAGAAGCGCTCTGAGAAAGCTCTGCGCTTCCTCAGCGGGCACGGTCATCGGAGATGATCTTAAGATGCCTCCTTGCTTTGTCAGGAAATGGCGTCTGCGAATTCCCAGAGCGGAAAAAATCAAGGGATTCCATACATTAAATAGCGGGTCGCTGAAAGGCTACCGAAACATTCAGTTCCAGATGGAAGCTGCCATGGGAAGAGCCGTAACGGATGATGAAGATTCCAGCCGCTTTGATGGCACTTCCTGCATAGAAAGTGAAGTCGGACATTGAGTGTTCTTTCCGAATCGCTCAACCATTTCGTTTGAGCCGGAGAATCAAATTACCCTGCGGGGACGCTGTTCCCCCATCCGGGTGCATGTAGTCTCCAGCACTGGTTACGGAGGCTTGCCATGCATGCAATCAAATCTTCAACGGCCGCAGTCACGCTCGACGACATGAAGCGTCTCATGGAGAGCGTCATCGACTTGAGGACTGCCATCGGCCGAGACATTATCCACGGCCGCATGAACGGCGACGATACGGACGTCATCGTCGAGAACATTCTCGGAGATGTAGCCGTACTGCTTGTCAGCAACTGGGCGCACAACTTCTTCCCTGAAGCATTTATTCAGAGAAGTCTCGGTGAGCCTCAGTTTGCTGATGACGACGATTCTGCCATGCAGGAAGCCTACTTAAATGAAGGATTCTGATCGTCGTTCAAACTGCTGCTTTCGGTTTCATTCCTTTGTCGAAGAAACTTGAATTAAAAAAAGGCGCACACCTAATTTCCGTTTGGGAAGAGGGTGGGCGCCTTTTTTTATTACTGCACCTTATTTTTTACTCACAGCGTCTCTGCTTCAGCTTCGATGCGAAACCTAGTGTTGGAATGCTCGATGCTGTAACAACTCAGTTGTTATTGATGCCCGGCTTCACGCGTACGGATTGGGTGTGATTTGCGTCTACGCAACGTTCATCGAAACGTGAAATGAACTCGAAGTGATCAATAAATTTGAACAAGTCCTGGTGGCCAGAGTGGTGACCAAAGAGGTTTTTTGGCGGATTAAGGCTGTTTACAGAGCGAATATTAAGACTGCAAAAGGTAATTTTCTGCAGTCTTAATTTCATAATAATCAATCAGATGCCTTACCCCAAACATCACCCCAGTCACCCGTTAGAGCGCCCTTGGCATAGTCAACAACACGGTTTTCAAAAAAGTTGGTGTGAGATACGCCCAGCATGGCGTCCACCCAGGGGAGCGGATTCTTCTCAGAATGGAAGATCCCCTTCATGCCGAGCCCCATGAGACGGCGGTCGGCGATGTAGCGGATGTAGCTGCGGACATCCTCGCGCGTGAGGCGCTTCATTTCGGAGACGCCGAATGCGAGGTCGATGAATTTATCTTCGAGATCAACCATCGTTTCCGCGATGCTGTAGATCTTGGCCTTGAGCCTGTCGGTCCAGAGCTCAGGATTTTCCTTGATGTATTCGCGGAAGATCTTCGTCATGGATTCAGTATGCAGCGTCTCGTCCGCGATCGACCAGGCGATGATCTGCCCCATGCCCTTCATGGTGCCGTTTCTCGTGAAGTTGAGAAGCATCACGAAGCTCGAGAAGAGCTGCATGCCTTCGGTAAAAGCCGAAAAGGCGGCAATCTGGGCGGCCAGGTCCTGGTCGTCCTTCTCGACCTCATTGAAGAAGTCGTGCTTGTCGGCCATGGCTTCATACTGCAGGAACTCGTTGTAGATCGATTCCGGGAGACCCAGCGTTTCAATGAGATGCGAATAGGCGGCGATGTGCACGGCTTCGCGGGCCGCAAAGCTCGAGAGCATCATGCGGACTTCAGGCTGGCGGAATTTCGGCAGATACGTGTTGACGTAGGCGCCCGAAACGTCGATGTCGCCCTGCGTGAAGAAGCGCAGGATCTTCGTGAGAAAGTCCTTTTCGCTTTCAGTGAGCTTCTGTTGATAGTCCTTCACGTCCTCAATCATCGGGACTTCCGTCCAGAGCCAGTGCATCTGCTCGGACTGCATGAAGGCTTCATAGGCCCACGGGTACTGGAAGGGTTTGTAGTAGTTGCGGCCTTCGAGAAGGCCGCCGGCGCTTTTCTGTTCTTCGGTCATTTGAATTCGGCTTCCACAAATGTTTGGCGGCTTCTCAGCCTTCGCAGGCGAGGCATTCGGAATTGTTGGCAACGGCGCGCATGTCGACTTCGTCCTCAATGCGGCGGCGTTCGGCCTTGACGCCGACGCGGTCGGCCTTGCGGAGCTTGTCCGAGCGGTTGTAGTAGAGCGACTTCAGGCCCTTCTTCCAGGCGAGAAAGTGGCAGGCGTGGAGATAGGCAATCGAAACGTCTGGCGGGAAGAATAGATTCACGCTCTGACCCTGATCGATGAACTGCTGGCGGTCGGCCGCGAGGTCGATGATCCAGCGCTGATCGATTTCAATGGCGGTCTTGAAGACGTCCCGCACTTCCTGAGGAATGTCCTCCCTGTGCTGAATGGAGCCGTCGTGCGCAATGATGTCCGCCCAGACGTCGTCGTTGTCGAGACCGAGTTCCGCGAGCTTCTGCTTCAGAAACCGGTTCTTCATGATGTAGGCGCCTGAGATCGTGTCCTGACGATAGATGTTCGCGCGGTAGGGTTCGATCGAAGGCGACGTTCCGCCCATGATGAGGGAGGACGAGGCATTGGGCGCCACCGACATCCAGTGCGAGAAGCGGCGCTCGACGCCTGAATCCGCCGCATCCGGACAGGCGTCGCGGGACTTGCAGAGAATTTCGTCCGCTTTTTTGCAGCCTTCGCGGATAAGGCGGAAGATCCGCATGTTGATTGACTTGGCGAGCGCGGATTCAAAGGGGATCCCGTGCTTCTGGAGATAGGCGTGAAAGCCCATTGCTCCCAGACCCACGGAGCGCTCGCGCATGGCTGAATACTTCGCGCGCGCGATCTGATCGGGCGCGTGATCGATGAAGTACTGAAGAACGTTGTCGAGGAACTCCATCGCATCCGTGATGAACTGCGGGTCGTCCTTCCACTCGTCGAAGTATTCGAGATTGAGGGATGAGAGGCAGCAGACGGCGGTGCGGTCGCGCGAGGTCGGAAGGAAGATTTCCGTGCAGAGGTTGGAGCCGTGAATGCGGAGCCCCTTGTCCTTCAGCCACGAGGGGAGCGCGCGGTTGGCGGTGTCCGTAAAGACGAGATAGGGCTCGCCAGTATGCATGCGCATTTCCAGAATGCGCTGCCAGATTTCGCGCGCGGAAACGCGGTCGACGACCTCGCCCGTAGTCGGGTGCCGAAGCTCCCACGTGTCGTCCGCATTCGCGTCGCGCATCGAGGCCTCAATCTTCTCCATGAAGGCGTCGGGAATATTGACGCCGTGATGGAGGTTCAGGGCCTTCATGTTCTGGTCGCCCGTGGGCTTGCGCATCTCGATGAACTGAATGATGTCGGGGTGGCTCACGTCGAGGAAGGCCGCATAGGAGCCGCGGCGCGTGGAGCCCTGGCGGTAGGCAAGGCACGCCGCGTCGTAGACCTTGAGGTGCGGGAGAACGCCCACCGACTTTTCATCGGCGCTTCTGATGCGCACGTGGATGCCTACGCCGCCGCCGAGCATCGAGAGCCAGTTCACTTCGGAGAGCGTGTCGACGAGCCCTTCGGCGCTGTCTTCCATGTAGGTGAGGAAGCACGAGATCGGGAGCCCGCGCTTTCCGCGGCCGAAGGAGAGAATCGGCGTAGAGAAGGAGAGCCAGTGGCGGCTCGCATAGTCGTAAATCCTCTGCGCGTGCTCAGGATTGCTCGCGAAATGTTCCGCCACGAAGGCAAAGCGCTCCTGAGGACTCTTTTCATCAGGGCGCATGTAGCTTTCGCGCAGGCGCATCAGTCCGAGTTCATCAAAGAGCGCGTCCCGGCTCGTATCAATCTTTACTGACATCTTGTTTTTATTCGAAAAAGCGCGCGAACCCATGGCTGGGAATCGCACTGGAAGAAACGCAAACCACAATATCTAGCGCAAATGAATCGCGGCATCTACCAGTAGTTGCGGTCATTCCGATTGAATTCTGAAGTCCACGGATAATACCGAACCCGGTGCCGTGCGCGGATCACCCGAAAGCCTGATTCCCCCAAAAAACCGTCAGTTCGAGGATGTAATGAAATGTGTCGTCAGCTGGCGGCATGGGCAGATCGATACAGATCTCGCCCGAAAGGCAGAAGAGATTTTCCGTGCGTTCGGGTAGAGTTGAGGAACATTTGATTGGCCTCCGCGATGCCGCCTCAATACGATCGGCACGCGAAGCCGGCCCAAGGAGAAAAAATGTCTGATTTCGTCACAGTCAACCTTGATACCATCCCCGATCTTCTCAAGTCCGAAAAGCCCGTTCTGCTCACGATCGGCGCCCCCTGGTGCATCGATTGCCGCCGCGCGCAGCCCTTCCTCATGGCGCTTGCGAAGCAGTATTCCGACCGCATGGTTTTCGCGGGCGCCAATGTGGATGAATGCCCGGGCATTCGCGAAACCTACGACGTGAAGCACATTCCGACGATGATCATCTTCAAGGGCGGCAAGCCCCAGGAAAACCGCCTCGTCGAAGTGAAGACCCCGGGCGAGCTCAAGGCCTTTATTGAGGAAGGTCTGAAGGATTAATAGAATCCGGCTTCCTCGCGGGAAGAATGATCCGCAGAAAAGTTTTATGCTTCCCAGTTCCAAGGCGTCCCCTCGCAAAGAGGCGGGCGCCTTTCTCATGATTGTTTTCCTGTCGCCGCCATGCTGTCCAAAGGCCTCACCACCATCGGTCTTCTCATCGTCTCGAACGTCTTCATGACGCTTGCCTGGTACCTCCACCTCAAGCTCCAGAACATGAAGCTCATCACGCTCTGGCCCGTCTGGGCGGTCGTCCTTTTCTCGTGGAGCATTGCGCTCTTTGAATATTCCTTCCAGGTGCCGGCCAACCGCCTCGGCTTTGAAGGCAACGGCGGTCCGTTCTCGCTTCTTGAACTCAAGGTCATCCAGGAAGTGATCACGCTCACGATCTTCATCCTCTTCTCGATGGCCGCTTTCGGCACGAAGCTCGCCTGGAACCATATTGCGGCCTTCATCTGCCTTGTTCTGGCGGTGTGGTTTGCCTTTCAGAAATGATGCATCTATTTTTCTGTCCTGCGGCGTGGTAGGGAGGACGTTTGAAACTCTTTGAAATTTCTCTGAAAAAGTAAAATTATCAGTTCCTTTGCTTCCTTGCGACACGTATAGACGCGGTGAATGTCAAGTGAGCTTTCGCCGATTTTGTTCTTAAAAAGTAGGTTGTAGTCTGAGCTCAGTGAGGGCTTTGCCCTCTCCGCCTTCGGCGGATTC
>NZ_WEHX01000056.1 GCF_009183815.1 Sutterella seckii
TCTCTGGCAATCCTGAGCCAGTACGAGATCGTTGATTTGCCGATCGAGTACTGCTCCACGGCTTCAGAGATGCTGAGCTCCTTGCTCAGCAGGCGCGCTGCGACGTTGTCTTTGAACTCCTGCGAATATCGCATGTTTTGCCACTCCATGAAAGGTTGAAGGGGTGGCGAAAGTTAGTATGACATCTAATGTGCAGACCTCGTTTGAAGGACTTGAAGCGGGGCCGGCCGCCCTGCTTGTACATATAGCGGGAAACGGCACTGAAAGCCTGCGTGGCAAGTTTCTGCGCCTCGTTGATGCCGAGCTCGCTCTTGCGCTTCGTTCCTTCCCGATGTCTGGCAATATCGGCATGGAAATCGTACTCGGTCAGACGATACTTCCGGTTCAGACGCCGGAACAGCTCATTTCTCTCTTTCCCCTTGCTCATTTCACACGCACGGCGCCACTCAGGATCCTGGCGCATCTGCGTCAGCCTCCCAAGTCCGCTGCCGAGCGTGGCGTTATAAAGCATGCGGCCGTATTCGAACTTCTTCGCAATCGTTCGACTCTGGCTGTCGTCAGCTTTAATCGGCAGTTCAAGTATAAAGGTTTGAGACGTCATAGTCCTATGATACTACGACAACCGGAGGGTTGCACGGATTCCTCCGGCCATTGAAATGACCGGCTTCCTCCGTGCGTTCCGTGAAACCTTTTTTTCAGGCTGTTGCAGGTCTAAATTCCGGCAACAGCCTTTTTTACGCCCTTTTCCTAGACTCCTTCAGAGAACTTCGCCGGGCGATGCAGAAGCCCGGGATGAATCCATGGAAGGAGAGGAAGGATGAAGAAGATTTTGATTTTCACGGCGAGCATTGCACTTCTCGCGGGCGGCCTTGCCGCATGTCAGAAAACAGAGCCTCAGGCGGGCGCAGGCGCGGCGGAGGCGCCGAAAACGACGGCTGAAGCTCAGCCTGAGACTCAGGCGGCTCCTGCTCAGCCGGGCCGCGGGTGCCTCGCCATTACGGCGGACCATCCATACAGCCTCAAGGACATGCGGTTCGACGAAGCCGCTCAGGCGCTGGCGCACGCCACAGGGTGCTTCATTAGCTATGACGACCAGAATCTTTCCGCGCTCAGGATTGCGCCGGTGGAAGGCCGCATGAGCATTCGCGATGCGGTTCAGAAGTCGCTCGAGGGTTCTGCCTATGCGGTGACCTCGGCTACGGATTCGGAGATTGTGGTCGGGAAAAAGGCGCAGTAATCCTTTTTGCCTGAAGCCTGAAAAAAGCGGTCAGTTGGGAGTGGTCCCGGCTTGGCCGTTTTTTTTGATGTTGGAAAAATTCCTACATGCATGTAAGGAAAATTCAAACATGTGTGTTGGAAAAATTCTAATATCATATGTGAAAAATTTATATATGCATGCAGGCAAAGGCTCTGAGAGCGGAGCGTTCGCCTGTTCCGCAAGGAGCGCCGGATGTACCTCCCGAGAACGATAGAAAAAGAAATCCCTTCGCTTTGTCAGCGCTTCAAGGTATTGCTGACAACCGGCATGCGTCAGGTTGGAAAAAGCACGCTTCTGAGCCATCTCTCTGAAGGAGCGCGCACGTATGTAACGCTGGACGATGCGGAGGAAAGAGGACTTGCGGAAAATGCGCCCAGGGCTTTTTTCAGCCGCCATCCGCTGCCGCTTTTCATCGACGAGATTCAACGTGCTCCGCAGTTGTTCCTGCAGCTGAAGGCTGAGGTCGACCGCTCCGACCTGATGGGCGCTGCGTGGCTTTCCGGCTCCCAGCGCTTTTCGCTCATGAAAGGCGTGGGCGATTCGCTTGCAGGCCGGCTGTTTGAAATTCATCTGATGCCTCTGAGCCTCTACGAAAGGTTCGGGAGCGGACTTCTGCAGAAGCCTTATCTGCCGTCGGAGGAGCCGGCAGAGGTCCTTTCGCCCCGATCGATGGAGGAAACCTGGTCGCTCATCTGGCAGGGAGGCTGGCCGGCAGTCATAGCGCTTACACCCAGAGAGCGCAGCCAGTTCTACGAAAGCTTCCTTTCGACCTTTCTCGACCGGGATCTGCGGGATCTGGGTTCCATCGAAGACTTATCCGTTTTCAGGCGCTTCATGAAGGCGCTGGCTTTGAGGACGGGTCAGGAGCTTCGGATCAACAAGCTCTCAGAACTGACGGGCGTAAGCGATCCGACGGTGAAGCGGTGGCTTCGTCTCGCGGAGACGGCAGGCCTCATCTACCTGCTGCCGCCCTTCTTTTCCAATAAAACAAAGACCCTCGTCAAGTCTCCCAAAATCTATTTCATCGACACGGGGCTCTGCGCCTGGCTCTGCGGTTTTTCAACTGCAGAGGAGATGCATCGCGATACCAATGCCGGCGCCTTCTTTGGGACTTTCGTCGTGTCGGAGATTCTTAAAAGCTGGCGGCATAACGGGCTTGAGCCTGAACTCTATTTTTACCGCGATGCGAAGAAGCAGTCTGAAATAGATCTCCTCATTCATGCCGAAGGCAAGTGGCATCCGGTGGAAATCAAGATGAGCGAGCATCCCGAAAGGTCCATGATCCGGCATTTCAGTGAGCTCTCAAACATGGATCTTGAGGTCGGATGCGGTGCCGTCATCTGCTCGAGCGATTCGGTCCGGTTTCTGAAGGACGACGTGGTAGCGCATTCCGTCTGGAATCTTTGAGCGAAGCGGCTCATGAGCCCCGAGCGCAACGCGCGGGATTCAGTCTCTCAATGCCTCTGCGGTATCATCCGTAAATCCGTTCTCAGGCTTCCTTCGCGACGACGGGGGAGGCCTTTCTGGTTTTTCCAATGTCTTCGATGTCCAACCCGATTTCCGTACTGGCAGCCGCCGTTCTTGCCGCGGCCGCTTCAGCCGCAGGCGCAGTCTCCCTTGGAGACCTGAATATCCAAAGCATTCCCGGGCAGCCCCTCGATGCAACGCTTGAGGTGAAGGACGTTGATCTCACGATTTCGCCGCTCCTCGTGCGCGTGGCGCCCCCGGCGACGTATCTCCGCGAAGGCGTTCAGTGGCCTCAGGAAGCGCTTGATCTGCGCATGGCGAGGCTTTCCGGAGAACCCTCCACGGTGCGCGTGCGCGTAACCGGAACGCAGAGCCTCAATGCCGGCTTCCCGCTCCTCATCGAGCTCAATGCCGGCGGGAACGTGACGGTGCGCGAATACCGCATCGAACGCACGAACGGATCCTTCAATGTAGTGGCGCTTGCCGAGGAGGCGGCGCGCACGAAGGCCCCGGCGGAAGCGGCGCCTGAAAAGGCGGCTCCTGTTCCGGAAGAGAAGCCGGCCCCCGCCGCGAATGCGCCCGCGAGCGTGCCTGAAAGCGCGCCCGCAGTCACGCCGCCGGCAGCCGAAAAAGCGAAGCCCGAGGAAACGGTTCAGAAGACGCAGAAGCCCGCCGCCGCATCGGCCGCGCGGCGCCTCTGGTGGTGCGCGAATACGTGGCCCTGAACGGCTTCAATCCCAATGAATCCTTCCGCGTTCAGCGCGACATGACGCTCTGGTCGATTGCGAAGCTCTATTGGCCGAGCTATCCGGGAGCGCTCCTCGAGCAGGTTGCCGTGGCGCTTACCGATAAAAACCCGCGCGCCTTTGTTGAGGGCGACCCGTCGCGCATTGTGGTGGGCGAGCTTCTCCAGTCGCCCGCGCAGGACGAAGTCTTTGCGATCGATGCGCTTCAGGCCTTCAGAAAGGTTCATGGGGAATCGGTCGAGGTTCCCGGTCCCACGCAGAATCTGATCGATGCGCAGAAGGCCTCGCGCGCGGGTGCGGCGGAGGTTGCCGCTGCGCAGCTCGCGGCAAGCGCCAAAGGTGAAAAGCCCGAGGCGGTTGCCGATGCCGGCAGGAAGGCTTTTGCCCAGTGGCAGGCGGAGACCTCCGACCTTGAAGAGACCCGCGGGGATTCCGCAACTGCAGCGCCGAACGCGTCGGAAAAGACGCAGCCCGCCGAAGGCGAGGGAGCGCAATCGAAGGACGGCGTCCAGAAGGACGCTGAAACGCTGACTCCGGCGCCGGAACCTCAGAAGACTGAGGCAGTCCCCGAACCGCAATCTGCCGGCGAGCCGGCGGAAGCTCAGAAAACGGAAGAACCTCTGAAGACCGGCGCATCAGAAGCGGCCGCCTCCGCTCCTGCGGCTGAAGAAGCAGCACAGAAGGCGGAAGAGAAGCCCGCAGAGTCTTCGAAGCCTGCCGATGCCGGCAAGGCCGCTGAAGAACCGTCATCCGGCCCCGCGGGCGCAAGCAAAACGTCCTGGGGCGCGCTCGCCGCATTAGTCATCGCCATTTTGGGCGGACTTCTCTGGTGGCGCCGTCGCGAGGGCGAGCACCCCGATAAGGATCACGACGACCACGGCCCGAAGAAAGAGGGCACGATTGCCATTCAGCGAAACGTTCCGCCGACCTCGGAAGCGCAGTTGAAGGCCGTCGACGCCACGATTGACGAAGCCGTAAAGAACGGCACCACCGCGGGCGCAATGGGCGCAGGCGCCATGGCTTATGCCGCGGCGCAGATGGAAGCCGACAGGAAGGCGGGCGAAGGTTCCGAACCTTCCGAAGCTGCGGCGTCCGGGTCAGAAGAAAAGCCGGTAAAGGAAGAGGACGACATGCTCTCCTCCTTTGAGGCGGCGCTCAAAACGCCTCTCGAAATAAAGCCGCAGGCCGCAGAGACCACTTCTCGCGACACTGACGCCCTTCCGGCGGAAGCGCTTCAGAATCCGGTGACCTCGCGCCCGGCTCCGGCGGATCAGCCGTGGCTTGCGCCCGACGATGCGGAACTTCCGCCCCTTGAAAGCTCCGAAGTTGAGTCGGCCGAGGAAATCGGAAAGCGCTACCAGGGAGAACTTCCCCCCGCCATTCAGAAGGTGGATCTGAGCCTTGACGATATGAAGGATGAGGCTTCAGAAGCTGCGAAGCCTGCGAGAAAGCCTTTTGAGGTTCCCGAGCCCTCTCAGGGCTACGTGCCGCCGCTGATGTCGGAACCGGTTCCCGAGGCCGAGCCGGAGGAAGCGGAGGAACCCGTGGAAAAGCCGCGGGAGGATGCGGCAGCCGCGGAAAGCGCCCGCCCGGAAGCCGCGCCTGAGCCTGAACCGATTCTCGAGCCCGGCGAGCCCCAGCCCGTGGTGCAGCCCGACAAGCAGGAGGCTCAGCAGGAGGCGATCGACGCGAAGCTTTCGCTCGCGGGTTCCTTCATTGGGCTGGGCGCCACGAACGAAGCCCGCGAGCTTCTTGAGGAAGTAAAGAAGAGCGGTTCGGATCGCCAGCGCGAGCGCGCGATTCAGCTCCTCGAGCGTCTCGGGAGCGCAAAGGCATGACCGCGCGCACTTATGCGCTCGGCATTGAATACTGCGGCACGACCTTCAACGGCTGGCAGGTGCAGCCTGACCGGCCGAGCGTGCAGGCGGCGCTCGAAGAGGCGCTCTCCAGCTTTGCCGACCATCCCGTCAGCGTCATCTGCGCGGGACGCACCGATGCGGGCGTGCATGCGACGCATCAGGTGGTGAGCTTTGCGAGCGAAGCGAAGCGGGCGCCCGAAGGCTGGGTGCGGGGCGTCAATGCGTTTCTCCCGAAAACCGTCGCCGTGCGGTGGGCGAGATGCGTGCCGGAGGACTTCCATGCGCGCTTTTCCGCTCGCTCGCGCACGTACGAATACTGGATCAGCAATGACCCGGTGAGATCGCCCCTGCTTGAAACGACGACGGGCTGGGTGTTCCGGCCGCTTGATGAGGAAAAAATGCGCGAGGGGGCGAAGGCGCTCCTTGGCGTTCACGACTTCACGAGCTTTCGCGCGGCTGAATGCCAGGCGAAGACGCCGGTGCGCGAAGTGACGGAACTCTCCATCATCCGACAGGGATCGCTCATCGGCATCCGCATTTCCGCCAACGCCTTTCTGCAGCACATGGTGAGAAACATCGTGGGCGCGCTCATTTACGTGGGCACCGGCCGCGAGGCGCCGGGCTGGATCGCGGAGGTTCTTGCCGCCCGATCGCGCGAGGTTTCCGCGCCTACCTTCAGCCCCTGCGGGCTCTACCTTACGGGCGTGGGCTATCCGGAGAATCCGGAGCTGCCGCAGCAGGGCAGAAGCCCGTTCTTCGGGCAGTTCTAAGGCTTCGCCCATAAGCCTCGACGTCATCCAAACGCGCCAATGAAAACGCCGCTCATCCCGTGGAAATGAGCGGCGTTGATCCTTTTAGAAAGGATTGGTTTATAAGACCCGATTACTGCGCGGTCGCGTTCATCGCCTTGTCGATCGAGAACGGCCAGGCCTGGTAGCCCGTGCAGTCAAGGAGCTGAATTTCAACAGAGGGTTCCTTCGCCATCCACTTGAATTCAAAGATGGTGGGATTGGGCGCCGTGTTGAAGGCTCCGGTCTTGAGGTCGTACTGAGCGCCGGCCGTGGCGAAGTACATCATGACGGAATCCTTGTCGGCCTGGTATTCCGTGAGGGACGTCACCGCGCTGAAGAGGCTGTGGCCGCGTTCCTCGCCCCACTGCCAGACCTGTTCGACCGTCATCTTCTTCTGGTCGATCTTGTAGATCACGGAGCGCGAGTACTTCATGTCGGGCAGAGCCGGCTGTTCCATGCCGCGGGCGTCGCCGTTGTCGAAGGCGGAGACGTAGATGATGTCGCCCTTGCTCTTCTCATCGATCTTGAAGGCCGTGTGCTGGGTCCAGGTCCAGTCGAAGCCGCCTTCGCACTTGCTCCCTTCGCACTTGATGGGCTTGCCGCTCGCATCGACGGGCGTGAGGAGCATCGGCTTGAACTTGTCCTTCCAGCCTTCAGGCGAACCCAGGATCCACTTCACCTTCTTGTCGCGGCCGATCTTGATGATCGCGGACTGGTGGCGCGAGGAGATGATGATGGAGTCGTCCTCGGGGTCGTAGTCGACGGAGTTCACGTGCGCCCAGTTGCGGCCCGCACCGGTGCCGACGACGTCGCCGAAATTGTCGGAGGAGTCAGCCTTGGCAAGCTCTTCCGCGGTAAGGGTCTTGCCCGCCTGCGAGGCATCGATGTTGAGGCAGACCGCGCCCTGGTCGAGAACCTTGAGGACGTTGTCGCGATACGGGTCGAGAATGTCGGCGAGGCGCCATTCCTCAACGACGACGCCGTTCTTGTCGACTTCGGCGATCATGTCGCGGACCGTGCGGACGTGCTTGCCGTCATCGCGCAGGTAGTTCGAGCTCGCAACGCGGAGGAAATAGTGGCCGTTCTGCGCGTCGTCCATCGAGTGCGAATAGTCGTTGAAGCGAAGGGGCAGACGGCGGTTGAAGACCTCGCGGCCGAGGATGTCGTACTTGACGTAGGTCTGCCCGAACCCCCAGGTGAGCATGCCGTCGTCATTCTGCTTGAAGCCCATCATGACGCCGGACTTGTAGAGCGACTGGAGATCAAAGATGGGGTTCGCGAACATGTACCAGCGGATGTCGCCCGCCGTATCCACCACCGCGTTCTGCGGGAAGAAGTTCCACTGCAGCGCACCGCCCATGGGGTTGTTCCAGACGGCTCGCGTGCCGATGCCGGACTTTTCCGCGAGGTTGTTGACGAAGTAGAGGCGGTCCTTGAATTCCGGATCAACCTTCTTCACCTTGACGCCGAAGAGCGCATGGCGCTCCGTCGGGATGCCGGCCACTTCCGTGTAGACGGGCGGCGCATAGAGCTGATAGGTGTCCTTGAAGGATTCGGACTTGCCGCGCAGCGTCCGGGTATAGGAGACCTCGACGTGGTTCAGATAATCCGGATAGAGGCCGAAGACGGGGATGCCGCCGTGGGTGAGAAGCTGAGCGCGCGAGACCGTGTACTTGATTTCCTGACCGTTCGTCTTGGGAACGATGCGCACGGTGACGTCCGAGAGATCGTAGCCGTTGTCGCGGATAACGGCCGTAAGCGGCGCGATCTCATAGGGGTTCATCATGACTTCGCCGAGGTGGCCCTGCATGATGTAGTTCGTGTGGGGACCCGAGGCGCCGCCCATGGCGAATGCGGCCGCCGGGATGGCGAGCGCCATGCTTGCGCAAAGGATGGAGTGCTTGAGCTTCATGGAAATATTTCCTGCGAAAAGAACCAGGAGACGTGCGCCGGAAAGCGCGTAGGTCTCATGGAGATGCCGCAGTCTAGGCAGATTTGCCTATTCTCCACAACGCATGTTTATACCTTGCTGAGCGAAATTTCCTGATGGAGCCGTTCCATTTTCAAGAATGAAGTCCCGGCCTTCTTTCCGAATCCGTGAAATCGTCCTTTTTGTCATTAAAAACCGAACGATATTTCGTAAACACACAGCACTTTCGAACGATAGCCGGCAAAAAAGATTCACGTCGTTCCTTTCGCGTTCTCGCGCGGCCGGTCATCCTTCCGACAGAAAATGGATCCGGGCAATTCTCTTTTGCGCGGCATCGGCTGAAAGCTGTAGCCCAAGAATGCGAATAGGGCATGGGGAAGAGCAGAGCGCGCCTCGTATAATTTTCAATTCGGATTACTTTTCTCAAGGCTTCTCATGAGCTGGCTTAACCACATTCTTCCCAAGATCAAGCGCGAAGAGGCGCCCACCGCCAAAAAGACGAGCGTCGTGCCCGAAGGCGTATGGACGAAGTGCCCGGGATGCGAGCAGCCGCTTTATACCGAAGAGCTCGACAGGAGCCTGCGCGTCTGCCCCAAGTGCGGTTACCACTTCCGCATGGGCGCGCGTGTGCGTCTTCTCTCCTTCCTTGATCCGGGTTCCGCGATTGAGATCGGTTCGGAAGTCCGTGCCAGGGATCCCCTCGGATTCGTCGACAGCAAGCCCTATCCGAAGCGCCATGAAGCCGCTGAGGCGGCTACGGGCGAAACCGACGCGCTCGTCGTGATGTCGGGAACGCTACGCCGCGAGCCGATGGTGGCTGCGGCCTTTGAATTCCGCTTCATGGGGGGCTCCATGGGAAGCGTCGTGGGCGAACGCTTTGCGCTCGGCGTCGAGGAAGCCATCCGCCGCCGCTGCCCCTTCGTGGTTTTTACGGCCTCGGGCGGCGCGCGCATGCAGGAGGGTCTTGTTTCCCTCTACCAGATGACGAAGACGACCGCGGCGGCGAGAAAGCTCGCCGATGCCGGACTTCCCTTCATCCCGGTGCTCACCGACCCGACGATGGGCGGCGTCTCCGCCTCCTTCGCCTTCATCGGCGACGTCGTGATTGCCGAGCCCAAGGCGCTTATCGGCTTTGCTGGTCCGCGCGTCATCGAGCAGACGGTGCGCGAGAAGCTCCCCGAGGGCTTCCAGCGTTCGGAATTCCTCCTTCGCACGGGTCAGATCGACCAGATCGTCGACCGCCGGGAACTGCGCGCCCGCATTTCCGTTCTGACGCAGCTCCTCATGAAGAAGCAGCCCGTGAACGGCATCTGATCGCCGCTGGGAGGCGCTGCAATAGTTATGCTGTCGACTTCCCTCTTGAAACGGCACTCCTTCATGAAGCCCGCTCTCCGCTAGAGGAAGGCGGGCTTTCGTATTTTTTTCCCATAAGGCGCAGCGAAAAATGCCTGAGACGATCTCCACGCTTGACGACTGGCTCAATTACATTGAAAAGCTTCATGCGAAGCCGATCGATCTCGGGCTCGACCGCATGAAGGAAATGATCCGGCGGCTCGGCATCGGCTTTGCTTCACCCGTCATTACAGTCGCGGGCACGAACGGCAAGGGTTCGACCTGCACCTTTATTGAGACCATTTTTCGGGAAGCGGGCTTCCGGACGGCGCTTCATACGTCGCCCCATCTGCTGCGCTTCAACGAACGTGCGCTCCTCGACGGCCGCGAAGTCAACGACGAGTCGCTCATCCGCGCCTTCCGCGAAGTCGAAAAGGCACGCGCCGGGATGCCGCTTACTTATTTTGAATTCACGGGGCTCGGCATTCTGAAGTGCTTCCAGGATGCAAAGCCCGACGTCGTGATTCTGGAAATCGGCCTGGGCGGGAGGCTCGACGCCATCAATGCCGTTGATCCGGACGTCTCCGTGGTCGCCGCCGTCGGCATCGACCATACGGCGTTCCTTGGCGACACCCGGGAAAAGATCGGGCTCGAGAAGGCGCACATTTTCAGAAGCGGGAAGCCCGCGATCTGCTCGGACCCGGAGCCGCCGCAGAGCCTGATTGAGTACGCGCATGAAATCGGCGCGAAGCTCTCGCTCATCAACCGCGACTTCCGGGTGACCGAATATGGCGACGGGTCCTTCCGCTTTTCCATGAACGATGAAGCGCTCGAACTGCCGCGGCCGGGACTTGCGGGCGAAAACCAGTACCGCAATGCGGCGGGCGCCATTGCCGCCGTTCTGGCGCTGAAGGATCGGCTTCCCGTCGACCGGGAAGCCTTTGCCCGCGGCATTGCCCGGGCGCGCATCACGGCCCGCTTCGAGCGGGTTTCGGAAGACCCCTGCGAGACGATTCTCGATGTGGGGCACAACCCTCAGGCGGCGGAAGTGCTCGCCGACAATCTCAGGCGTTATAAGCGCCCCGACGAAGTGACGCTTGCCGTCTTCGGGATGCTCACCGACAAGGACCGCGCGAAGGTCGCGGCAACGCTCGCTCCCGAAATCGACGAATGGTTCTACGCGGGACTCCCCGGACCGCGCGGGGGCGAAGCGGCGCTTCTAGCGCCTTTCCTCGAGGCGGCGGGCGTCGCGCCCTCTGCGATGACGCCCTCAGAAAACGTTTCCCAGGCGCTCGAAAAGGCGAGAGTCCGGGCGAGGGAACTGAAGGAAGCCGGGAAGGACGTGCGCATCATCATCTTCGGGTCCTTTGTAACGGTGGGCGAGGCGCTTGAGTGCCTTGCCCGGGAAGGAATCCGCCGGTGAGGGCGGCAGTTCGGAAAAAGCGCTCAGGAATTCCGTTTCGAATTGTTCCGCCCGGCGGCTTCTCAGAAAGACCGCAACTTTGCGCCTGATAGAATTTTCTGATGCATTTGCTCGGCACTTCCCGATAAGGCTTGTCTCCATGTCATTCTTTAATCCCTTCCGGAAAAACAACCGCCCGCAGGGCGTGAAGCTCTCGGAACTTAATCAGGAATCCGCGTCCGGAGAAAATGCCGGCGGCAATCCGCCGGAACGTCGGGAACCGAGCTTTGGCGGCGCTTCGGGCGAAGCCTCCGTGCCGCCCGCTTTTGCCCCCTCTGATGCCAATCCGCCGGCCTTCACGTTCGCAGAGCCCGAATCCGAAGGGCCCAGGGTTCAGCCCGTTCCTCAGCCCGTTCCGCCGGAATCCCCGAAGATGCCGGCGGCAGAAGCGAAAAAGCCCGCTCCCTGGGATCCCTACGGCATCGAGACGGTGAAGAACGAACCGGTCATGGGTTCCGAACCGACTGCTGCTCAGGAAAAGCCTGTCGAGCCTGTTTTTCAAACGCCGCAGCCTGAGCCTGTGCCTTCCGTACAGCCCGTTCAGCCTGTTTCTACTATTTCTTCTGCATCTGCGGCTCCGGTGGCCGCTCCGTCTCCGCGCGAGACCGTTGAGGCGCCGATACCTGAAAGCGACCTCGCGGCTCAGGTGCGTGCGGCGGAGGCTGAAGCCTCTGCTTCTCCGTCGTCCGCTCAGGCTCCTCAGTCAGACGAACCCGTCATGCGGCCGGTTCCGCGCGCGCAGGCCGCTCAGCAGCGGAGGGAAGCCCCGCAGAAGCCCCGGGTTCCGACCGATGCCGAAATCCTCGCCCGCCGCCGCACGAAGCACCGGCTCGTGGGCGCTGCCGCCATTCTGATGGCGGTGGTGGTGGCCGCACCCTTCATTCTCGACAGCGACCCGCCGATCGACGATTCCGGCATGAAGAATGTCCGCATGGAGATTCCGAAGGAAACCGAAACGAGTACGGCGATCAATACGGCCGACGCGCAGAAGAAGCCCGAAAAGGCGGAAGTGAACGTCTCCGACACAACGATGGGAAGCCGCGGCTCGACCGCGCAGGCGAACCTCGCCCGCGAGGCGCAGACGAAGGCTGCTCCTCCGTCCGCAAAGAAAACCCCGGAAGCGAGCGCCCCGAAGAAGGCCGACGCGGCCCCGGAAAAGAAGGCTGAACCCGCTAAGAAGCCCGCGCCGGAAGCCGCGAGGAAGACGCAGCCCAAGTCCGCGGGCATCACGCCCCCCTCAGGGAAGGGCTGGTACGTACAGGTCCTTGCCACCGGGAATGAAGAAGCGGCCGAACGGACTGTCCGCAAAATGGCGCTTCTCGGACTCCCTGCTTACAAGACAAAGGAAGGCGGGAACCTCTGGAAGGTCCGGGCGGGCCTCTACGGCACGCGGAACGAAGCCGAGAGCGCTATCGGTACGATCGTTCTCAACGGGGTAGCGCAGAAGCCCTACGTTTCCAGGCAGTAGCCGAGCCGTTTTTCAGTACAATGACGAGCTTCTAGGGGGAGTCCCTCATGAATGGACTTCCCCGCATCGGATTCGCGTAGAGCGAGGGACCTTCAAGCCTTCTCGCGCCAACGTTTTCAGACATATGACCGAAATTGACTGGATCATCATCGCGCTCCTCGCACTCTCGACCATTGTCGGCATCATGCGCGGCGTCATGCGCGAAGTGCTCGCCATCGCGGGCTGGGTGATCGGCATTCTCCTCGCGATGAATTTTTCGGCCGATCTTGCCGAACACATTCCCCTCGAAAGCATCGGATGGATTCCGCGCGTGATGATCGCAGCGGTGCTCATCATCGTCGCGGTTCTCTTCATCTGCGGCCTCGTCGGCATGCTGATCCGCAAGATGCTTGAGGTCGCCGCCATCACCTTTGAAGACCGCGCGCTCGGAGCCGTATTCGGGCTCGTGCGCGGCATTGTGGTGGTCTGCGCCTGCGTCTTCCTTTTCGGCATGCCTGCGAGCATTCACGGGAGCCGCATGTGGCAGCAGTCCGTACTGATCGGACCGGCCGAAACGCTTATTGACTGGTCGCTCCCCTACCTCCCGAAGTGGCTCTCCGACATGCGCGCCACGTCGCGCGCGTGACGGCCCCGAAGGGCAGTGAGCCGAAGCACCATGCAGGTTTCTCGTACAAAGCCGCTCCGGACTAGAGTCAGGGCGGCTTTGCGCATTCTGAATTTTTGAAGTTTTCCTTTTTCGTTTTTTCCCCTCAGCGAGGTTTGAACAGCCATGTGCGGCGTAGTCGCTCTTCTCTCCAATGAACCGGTAAATCAGCGCCTCTATGATGCGCTCCTTCTGCTGCAGCACCGCGGCCAGGACGCAGCCGGTATTGCCACGCTCGACGGCCTGCAGTTCCACATGCATAAGGCCATGGGGCTTGTGCGCGACATTTTCCGCACGCGCAACATGCGCGATCTGACGGGCAATGTGGGTGTGGGCCACGTGCGCTACCCCACCCAGGGGTGCGCGAGCTCGAACCAGGAGTCGCAGCCCTTCTACGTGAACGCTCCCTTCGGCATCATGTTCGCCCACAACGGCAACCTCACGAATGCTGAGGAGCTCAAACAGGAGCTTTACGAGACCGACCGCCGCCACATCAATACGACGAGCGACTCGGAAGTCCTCCTCAATGTGCTCGCGAACGAAATCTCGCGCGTGACGGCCGACAGAAAGCTCGATGCGGACGGAATCTTTGAAGCGGTTGCGGCCGTTCACCGCCGCGTGCGCGGCTCCTACGCCGTCGTGGCGCTCATTGCCGGCAAGGGTCTGCTCGCCTTCCGCGACCCGCACGGCATTCGTCCGCTCTGCTTCGGCTCCAACGTCACCGCGACGGGCGAGAAGGAATGGATGGTGAGCTCGGAATCCGTCACGATGGTCGGCCTCGGCTTCAAGCTCGAGCGCGACGTCGCGCCGGGCGAAGCGATCTGGTTCGACTTCAAGGGCAATGTTGAGACTCGTCAGTGCGCTGAGCACGCTGTGGCCAATCCCTGCGCCTTCGAATACGTCTACTTCGCCCGCCCGGATTCCGTGATCGACGGCATCAGCGTCTACGGCGCCCGCCTCAATCTCGGCGTCTACCTCGCGAAGACCGTCGCCGAGGAACTGAACCTCATGGACGTCGACGTCGTCATGCCGATTCCGGACAGCTCCCGCCCCTGCGCGCAGGAGCTCGCGAAGCAATTGCGTCTTCCCTACCGCGAGGGCTTCATCAAGAACCGCTACGTGGGCCGCACCTTCATCATGCCGGGCCAGGCCGTTCGCAAGAAGTCGGTTCGCCAGAAGCTCAACGCCATGCCCGTGGAATTTGAAGGCAAGAATCTCCTTCTCGTCGACGACTCCATCGTGCGCGGCACGACCATGAAGGAAATCGTCCGCATGGCCCGCGAATCGGGCGCGAAGAAGGTCTTCGTCGCTTCTTCCGCTCCGCGCGTGATGTTCCCGAACGTCTACGGCATCGACATGCCGACCAAGTCCGAACTCATCTGCGGCGACGGCAAGGACGCCGAAGCCGTGGCGAAGGAGCTCGGCGCCGACAAGGTGATCTTCCAGTCGATTGACGGTCTGAAGAATGCGCTTCATGACCTCAATCCCGCCATCCCCGCCTTTGACTGCTCGTGCTTCGACGGCGTCTACGTGACGGGCGACGTGACGGAGGCCTACCTCGAGAAGCTCGGCAAAGCCGGCAAGGCCGCGCCGAAGGAAAATGACGAGGACGACGCGCAGGCGGGCACCGTGGAATAAGCCGGCTGCCGGTCAGGCGCAAGCTTTATAACCATAAGCGTTCGGGCGGACTTTCTCGATAGGAAAGGCCGCCCGAATTCTTTAGCCGGGATTTTGCACAAATCAATTTTCCGTCAAGTCAGCCCGATCATTCCCTCAGGAGGGCTGAAAACAAATTGGACAACCAAACTCTCAAATTCGTGAATTCCCAGGAATCCGTTAACAGAGTCTGAAAGAAATTCATATCCCGGCTTAGTTTTGATTTAAGGCAACTAACTGAAATCTAAAGGTTAGTTGCCTTTATTTTTCTCTTGAAAAACTGTCTATGAATATTGTACAATTTCGTTATCTTCGACAACATTTATTTCCGGTGATTTATGGGTAGAGTTTTTAGAAATCAACAGGAAATCCCGATCCCTGACTTTGCATATGTGAATGCCTCCGACGGTCGTGTTTTCACCA
>NZ_WEHX01000057.1 GCF_009183815.1 Sutterella seckii
CGTTAAGCCTTGATACTAGGAACCGCCGTATACGGAACCGTACGTACGGTGGTGTGGGAGGACGGCATGGGAACTAATCCCATGCCTCCTACCCGATTCAGGAGGGTGTTCGGAAGTCCGCGCTTCAGACGGAAATCTTCTTGCGGGTGGGCGTTCCTTCCTCAAAGACGCGCTTCACCTTGAGCACGACGTCGGTCTGGCGGATCGTGCGGGTGACGTGGATGAGGTGGTTGCGGTCGCGCACAAGCACCGTAACGTGCACGATGTGCTCGTCGCCGCGCTCCTCGAGCGTCACTGCAGTGATGCTTGAATTCGCTTCCGCGACCGCCGCCGCAACGGCCGCAAGGCCGGCGTGCGAGTCCTTGACGCGCACTTCAAGCGGCACCGCGAAGTGGGATCCGGGCTTGGGCGTTCCCCATTCGAGGTGCATCCAGCGGTTGGGATCGGCCTGCTTGCCGCGGACGGCGTGCGGGCAGTCCTCGCGGTGAACCGTGAGTCCGAGGCCGGGGCGGTTGTAGCCCGTGATGTCGTCGCCGGGAATAGGGTGGCAGCAGACGGCAAGGTGCTGCGCGACGCCTTCGTTGCCGTTCACGATGACGGCGGGGAGTTCGGCGTTCGCGCTCTCGAGGTTCTCTTCGCGCATCAGCATGCGAAGGCGATGGAGCACCGCTGCCGGAAGGGCCTTCCCGAGCCCGATCATGGCGTAGAGGGACGCAAGGCTTTCAGCCCCGAATTCCTTCACGAGCTTCTGCTCGATCGAGGTCGGAATCGCCATGAGGTCGATCTTCTGCTCTTCGGCAACGGCTTCAAGCGCGAGTCTCCCCAGGCGCGCCGATTCGTCGAACTGGCAGCTTCTCAGGTACTGGCGGATCTCGGCGCGCGCGCGCCCCGAATGGACGCTTTCGAGCCACTGCGGATTGGGGTGCGCGTCGGGCGACGTGATGATCTGCACGAGGTCGCCGTTTTTGAGCGCGTCCGTAAGGGGCTTCGGTTCGCCGTTGATGCGCACCGCTTCGGTGTGGTTCCCGACGTCGGTATGAATTTCGTAGGCGAAGTCGATGGCGGTCGACCCCTTCGGGAGCGAAATGATCTTTCCCTTCGGCGTAAAGACGTAAATCTGGTTGGGGAAGAGGTCGACCTTGATGTTTTCAAGGAATTCCGTGCTGTCGGTGCTCGTCTGCTGAATTTCGAGGAGGTTCTGAAGCCACGCGGCCGTGCGCGACTGGAGGTCCGACGTGTCGTCGCTCGAGGCGTAGAGCCAGTGGACGAGAATGCCGTCCTCGTCGATGCGGTGCATTTCCTCGGTGCGGAGCTGAAATTCCACGGGCGTTCCGTCCGGGCCGATCACGGTGGTGTGGATCGACTGGTAGCCGTTCGACTTCGGGATGGCAATGAAGTCCTTGAAGCGGGTATTGACGGGCTTCCAGCGCTGATGAAGAGCACCGAGCGCAAGGTAGCAGTCGCCGCGCGTTCTTACGACGACGCGGAAGCCGTAGATGTCGAGCGCGTCGGAGAAGGACTGATGCTTCTCGCGCATCTTGTTGTAGATGCCGTAGATCGTCTTGTCGCGCCCGAGTATTCGGCAGGGAATGCCCGCCTTGGCGAGCGCGGTTTTGGCGTCGTTGAGGACCTTCTCAAGGAATTCGCGGCGGTTCTTGCGGGTTTTGAGGACGTTTTCGTAAAGGACCTTGTAGCGAAGCGGGTATCGGTTCGCGAACGAGAGTTCCTGAAGTTCGCGGAAGACGTTGTTGAGGCCGAGCCGGTGTGCGATCGGGACGTAGATTTCGAGCGTTTCGCGGCCGATGCGGGCGCGTTTCTCGGGACGCATGACGCCGAGCGTGCGCATGTTGTGGAGGCGGTCGGCGAGCTTCACGAGAATGACGCGGACGTCGCGCGACATGGCGAGGAGCATCTTCCGGAAGCTTTCGGCCTGGGCGACTGCGTTGGAGGAGAACTTGAGCTTGTCGAGCTTGGATACGCCGTCGACCAAGTCCGCGACTTCAATCCCGAACTTCTCGGCCATCTCGCGCTTGCTCGTTCCCGTGTCTTCGAGCACGTCGTGCATGAGGCCCGCTTCGATCGTCTCGGCATCCATGCGCCAGGAGGCGAGGATCGAGGCGACCGCGATCGGATGCGTGATGTAGGGTTCGCCCGATTTGCGGAACTGACCGAGGTGGGCGTTGTCGGCGTAGCGGTAGGCTTCGCGGATTTTCTCGACTTCAGCCTGCGGGAGGTAGAGCCGGCACGTGTCGACGAGCGCCTGCGCGGTCACGACGCCCACAGGCGCCTGAGGCGTGAAGAGCGGAAGGTCGGCATCGGGGAGCTTCGCCGGAATGACGGGTGCGGGCAGGGGCGAACGGACGGCGTGCTTGGCGAACCCGAAGGGTGAAATCGGCTTCCTCGGAGCTGTCGGAAGGGGGACGGCACCTTCTTCGCGGGTGGCGTACATGTCTTCCGGGAAGGTGGGCGCGTTGTCGAGGGCCATGGCGAACTTCCTCTTCTTCTTGATGCGTGCTCTGCCGAATCGGGGACGATTGCAGCATTGGAAGCGCCGCTTTTTCCTGCCGGAGGCTCCGGAACGGCGTTCTGGGCCATTCGCCGCCTGTGAGAGAAAGGTCAGGCGGCAGGGGACTTCCGGGCGGAGATTGATGGGTTGAACGGAATTGAAAAACAAGAACGGCCGGCGCCGTCACTCCCTGTGCAAACGCAGGAGAAGGATGGCGGTCCGGCCGTCGCGGTCAGGCGTCCTTTCGGGGCCCGGAATTACTGCACATGCTTAAGCATGTCCGTGCCGACCAGTCCGTCGGCAACCTCGCGCAGAGCGATGACAGCGGGCTTGTCCTTCGCATCGATCTTCGGGGCGTAGCCCTGGGAGATCTGGCGAGCACGGTAGGCCGCAACCAGAACCATCTGGAAGCGGTTGGGAATCTTCTTCAGGCAATCTTCAACAGTAATGCGTGCCATTTAAATTCCAGTAGGATGAATGATCGGAAAAGGGGCAAAAAGGCCCTGACAACCGGCGAAGCCCTTGGGATCAGACCGGAACGCCGAGGTTCGCGAACTGATCATGATGGCGTATGGCCTGCTGAGCATAGGTCAGTCGGCTCGCCGTCACAATGGCCTCAAGCTGGCTGAGGGCCGTATCGAAATCTTCATTAATTATAACGTACTCGAATTCCGGGGCATGCGCGATCTCGGCGCCCGCGCCCATCAGACGGCGGGTGATCGTCTGGTCGGAGTCCGTTCCGCGGTGGTGGAGGCGCCATTCAAGCGCCTCGATGGAGGGCGGAAGGATGAAGATGCCGACGGTGCCCGCGAACTTCGAGCGGACCTGGCGCGCGCCCTGCCAGTCGATCTCAAGGAGAACGTCGTTCCCCTGCGCCATCTGGCCTTCGATCCAGGTGCGGTTCGTGCCGTAGTAGTTGCCGTGCACGAGCGCGGTTTCAAGGAATTCGCCGCGGTTCTTCATCTCGAGGAACATCGTTTCCGTGATGAAGTGGTATTCGCGGCCGTTCACTTCGCCCGGGCGTGGTTCGCGCGTGGTCGAGGAGATCGAGAGCTTGATGGTGGGCTGGCGCTTGAGGAGCGCATTCACCAGCGAGGACTTCCCGGCGCCGGAGGGCGCCGTGACGAGAAAGAGCCGTCCGGGATGACGGGGAGCGGAATTCTGCTGCGGGAGTGTGTCGTTCATGACTCAAATGTCCTTCGAAGGCGTTTATTCGAGATTCTGAATCTGTTCGCGCATCTGGTCGATCGTGATCTTGAGGGCGAGCGAAGCCTGCGTCATTTCAATCGCCGCGGCCTTGGAGCCGAGGGTATTGGCCTCGCGGTTCATTTCCTGGGCCATGAAGTCGAGCTTCCTGCCGACGGCGCCCCCTTGAGCGAGAAGGCGCTTCACCTCGGCGAGGTGCGTGTCGAGACGGTTCATCTCTTCGTCGACGTCCATCTTGATCGCGTACATCGTCACTTCCTGGCGGATGCGGTCGGTGACTTCCTCCTTCGTGAGGGTGCTCTTTTCCTTCAGAGCGTCGGCAAGTGCATCGGTGAGGCGTTCGGTGAGCCTGCCCTCGAGCTGCGAGATGATCTGCGGCATGGCGTCCCGCACGTCCTTCACCACCGCCGACATCTTGTCGCAGTAGCCCGTGAGGACCTGCGCGAGGGCTGCGCCCTCGCGCTCGCGCGCCGCGATGAATTCGTCGAGCGTGCGGTCGACGATCGCGAGCACTTCCTGAAGGAGCTTGTCGCGGTCGGGGGTTTCGGCGGCAGCAATCCCGGGGAGGTCGAGGATTTCAGCGACGGAAAGCTCCTGCGCCTGCGGGTCGAGCTTGAGGATGGTTTCCTGGAGCGCAAGGACGCGCCTCAACGCCTCTTCGTTCACGGAAGCCGGAAGCGCGGATGCGTCCGCCGTGAGGTTGAGCCTCAGCTCCACCTTCCCGCGCGTGAGGCGCTTCTGGAGACGCTCGCGAACGGCGGGTTCGGTAAAGCGCAGCGCATCGTCAAGGCGCAGCGTCAGATCGAGAAAGCGGGAATTGACCGAACGGCATTCCGCAGTGACGGTGCCCGCGAGGGTCTTGCCGTCAAGGGCGGCGTATCCCGTCATGCTTGCGACTGAAGGCATCAGAAAAATCCTTTGTATCCGTGATGAATGAGCGAAGCCTGAGGGGTTTCAAGAGAAGGGCCGGTGCAGGTCTTTAGTAAGAACCATCTGCGGCCGGAACCCGGCCAAGCTTCGGGATAAATTTGAAGATTGCGGCATTTTAGAGCCTTCAGGGCCCGCGGGAAGCGCATTCATCGCGGAAAGCACAGAGAGAGAAGTGCTAGTAGCATCCATTCCCTGAGAGAATTTCTTTTTCTGTTGGAGCATCTTCAATATGTCTCAGTCTGCTGCCTCCCTTTCCGCGCGTCCCGACGGGCGCGCCCCCGACGAGCTTCGTCCGGTTTCGATTACCCGGGGCTTTACCAAATATGCCGAGGGGAGCGTTCTTATGGAAGCCGGCGGCACGCGCGTCCTCTGCACGGCGAGCGTGACCCCGGGCGTGCCGCCCTTTCTGCGGGGCAAGGGCGAAGGCTGGGTGACGGCGGAGTACGGGATGCTCCCGCGCGCGACCGGAACGCGGACGGACCGCGAGGCCGCAAAGGGCAAGCAGACGGGCCGCACGCAGGAAATCCAGCGCCTGATCGGAAGGAGCCTTCGCGCCGTGGTCGACCGCAGAAAGCTCGGCGAATTCACGATTCAGATCGACTGCGACGTGCTCCAGGCCGACGGCGGCACCCGCTGCGCCTCGATCACGGGCGCCTGGGTGGCGCTTCGCGACGCGGTCGACAAGATGCTTCGCGAGAAGCTGATCGAGGAAGACCCGATCCTCGCGCAGGTCTCCGCTGTTTCCGTCGGCATGTGGGAGGGGGAACCCGTTCTCGACTTCAACTACATCGAGGACAGCAATTCCGACACCGACATGAATGTGGTGATGACGAGCCTCGGAGGCTTCGTTGAAATTCAGGGCACAGCCGAAGGCGCGCCCTTTACGGACGACGACCTCATGAAGCTTCTCGCGCTCGCGAGGAAGGGAAATGCCCGTCTCGCGGAACTTCAGCGCGAGGCGCTTGTCAAACCCCTCTGAGCCCCTCTGACGATTCATGAAGCCCTATTTTCCGGAGTTTTCCCTCATGACTCAGAATACTGAAACCACCGCCCCCGTTCTCGTTCTTGCGTCCGGCAATGCCGGAAAAATCCGAGAATTCCAGGCCATGTTCGCGCCGCTCGGCGTCCGCGTTGCCGGACAGAAGGAGTATGGCGTCAGCTCCTGCGACGAGCCCTACGGCACGTTCATTGAAAACTGCCTCGCCAAGGCCCGCCATGCCGCGAAGGAAACGGGGCTCCCTGCCATGGCCGACGATTCCGGCCTCTGCGTCGATGCGCTCGGGGGCGCCCCCGGCGTCTTCTCGGCGCGCTTTGCGGGCGAGGATGGGGACGATGCGGCCAACAACCGCCTCCTCATTGAAAAGATGTCGGGAAAGACCGACCGCAGAGCCCACTACACCTGCGTGCTTGCGGCCGTCCGTTCTGCCGATGACCCGGAGCCCCTCATCGCCGAAGGCTTCTGGCAGGGCGAGATCGCGGAGGCGCCCGCGGGCACGGGCGGCTTCGGCTACGACCCGTACTTTTATCTGCCTCAGGAAAAGCGCACCGCTGCTGAACTCTCTCAGGAAGAGAAGAACGCGCAGAGCCACCGGGGCGAGGCCTTGAGACGGATGGCGAAGCTCCTCGAGGAGCGCTGGGGCTGGAAGCCTCAAAAAGCCTGAAGCGAACGACTTCCCCCGAAGTTCTTTTCCGATCCCGACATGACCGATTCCCCTGAGATCCGGCTCAATCCCGCCGTCATCCCGCTCTCGATCTACCTCCACTGGCCCTGGTGCGTGAGAAAGTGCCCCTACTGCGACTTCAATTCGCACGGCGCGCCGAAAGGCCCCGGAGCGCTTGAGGCGCTCGAGGGCGTCTACGTTGATGCGCTTTTGAAGGATCTGGAAGCCTGGCTCCCCGACGCCGGAGAGCGGGAAATTCAGTCGATCTTCATCGGGGGCGGCACGCCGAGCCTCATGTCGGGGAGCGCCATGAAGCGGCTCCTTGACGGCGTGCGCGCGCGATTTGCCCTTGCCTCTGATGCCGAGATTACGATGGAGGCGAACCCCGGAACGCTTGAAGCGGGAAAATTCGAAGCTTTCCGGGCTGCGGGCGTCAACCGCCTTTCAATCGGGATCCAGAGCTTTTCGGACGACCGACTGAAGCGCCTCGGGCGCATCCACAATGTGAGGGAGGCGCGCGGGGCGATCCGCTGCGCGCGCGATGTTTTCGAGAACTTCAATCTCGACCTCATGTACGCGCTCCCCGGCGAGACGATGGAGGGCCTCCGGGAAGAGCTCGACGAGGCGGCTGAGTCGGGCGCCGCGCACCTCTCCTGCTACCAGCTCACGATCGAACCTGGCACCGCATTTGCAAAGCACCTCCCCGAGGAGCTCCCCGACGCCGACCAAACGGCTGAAATGGGGGATTTCGTTGAATCCTTTCTTGCCGGAAAAGGCTTCGGGCGCTATGAGGTTTCGGGCTACGCGAAGCCCGGCCGCCGCTGCCGGCACAATCTGAACTACTGGACCTTCGGCGACTACTTCGCGGCGGGCGCGGGAGCGCACGGGAAGGTCACAACCCGGGAGGGCATCCGCCGCGAGATGCGCTTCATGAATCCGCGCCAGTACCTTGAGGCTCTCGGTGAGGGAAGGAGCGCCGCGGCCGACATCCACCGGGTCTCTTCCGAAGATCTCCCCTTCGAATTCATGCTCAATGCCCTGAGGCTCCTCGAAGGGGTTCCTGAATGCACCTTTTCGGAGCGCACGGGGCTCCCGCTTGAATCCATCGCCCCCACGCTTCAGGATCTCCGCGCCCGGGGCCTGATTGCAGGCGATCCCGGCCGCATCCGGACGACGCGCCTCGGGCTCAATTTTCTCTCCGACGTGCAGGAAGCTTTTCTTTGATGCACGCATTTGGTGCGCTCTGCGGCTTGCTGGAGCATAATTCCGGGTGCGTCCGGCGTGATGAATGTCCCGTCTCAGGCTGATCCCGGAGGCCTGAGAGAGGGATTCTCTGAATTCAGGGTTTTTGCTATGAAAATCCGATTTGGCACGCCTTTTGCTTCTTAGAAAAAACGAGGAGATTCGGAGAGCCGGAGCGCAGATGAATGCGCGGGGCCCATCCGCCCAAGTCTCTTTCCCGATTTCTTTTTTGACGCGGTCCGCAACTTCCAACCGGCCGCACGATACTTTTAGGAGAAGAGGTATGACGTCCGCTGCTGATGTGCTGCAGATGATTAAGGACAACGACTGCAAGTTCGTGGACCTTCGCGTCACCGATCTGCTCGGCAAGGAAATGCACCTGACGATTCCGGCCGACAAGCTCGACGAGGACACGTTTGAACTCGGCCAGCCTTTTGACGGCTCGTCCTTCGTCGGCTGGCGCGGCATTGAATCTTCCGACATGCTCCTGCAGCCGGACCCCAACACCGCCCGCATGGACCCCTTCCGCGAAGCCAACACGCTCGTGCTCAATTGCGACGTGCTTGAGCCGACGACCGGCAAGGGCTACGACCGCGACCCGCGCTCGCTCGCCCGCCGCGCCGAAGCCTATCTGAAGTCGACCGGCATCGGCGACACGGCCTACTTTGGTCCGGAACCCGAATTCTTCGTCTTTGATTCCGTCCAGTGGGATCATCGTCCCGGCTCCTCCTTCTTCAAGGTGGGTTCCGAAGAAGCGCCCTGGTCGAGCGGCCTCGACATGGAAGGCGGCAACCTCGGCCACAGAAACCGCATGAAGGGCGGCTACTTCCCGGTCTCCCCGGTTGATTCGATGGCCGACCTGCGCGCTGAAATGTGCACGCTCCTCGAGCAGCAGGGCGTTCCGGTTGAAATTCACCACCACGAAGTGGGCGGTGCCGGCCAGTGCGAAATCGGCACGCGCTTCTCGACCCTCGTGGAACGCGCCGACTGGACGCAGATCCTCAAGTACACGGTGTGGAACGTCGCCGCCGCCTACGGCAAGACTGCGACCTTCATGCCGAAGCCCGTTGAGGGCGACAATGGTTCGGGCATGCACGTTCACCAGTCGATCTGGAAGGACGGCCAGAACCTCTTCTCGGGCAACGGCTACGCCGGCCTCTCCGAAATGGCGCTCTACTACATCGGCGGCGTCATCAAGCACGCCCGCGCGCTCAACGCCATCACGAACCCCGGCATCAACTCCTACAAGCGCCTGGTTCCGGGCTTTGAAGCTCCGGTGAAGCTCGCTTATTCCGCCCGCAACCGTTCGGCCTCGATCCGCATTCCGTTCGTCAACAGCCCGAAGGCCCGCCGCATCGAAGTGCGCTTCCCCGATCCGCTCTGCAACTCCTACCTCGGCTTCTCCGCGCTCCTGATGGCCGGCCTCGACGGCATCCAGAACAAGCTCCATCCGGGCGAAGCGGCCGACAAGAACCTCTACGATCTGCCGCCGGAAGAGAACGCCAAGATCCCGACCGTCGCGCCGAACCTTGAGGTCGCCCTGAACGCCCTCGACGCGGACCGCGAGTTCCTCACCCGCGGCGGCGTCTTCTCGGACGATCTGATCGACGCCTACATCGCCGAAAAGAGGAAGGACGTGCTGAAGGCCGAGATGGCCGTTACGGCCCTTGACTTCGATCTCTACTACTCGCACTGATCGGTCTGGCGGCTTTAATCCGAATGACTTCAGAGGGCGGGCTTCGCGTTCGCCCTCTGAGGACGGTTTCCCGGGGGACGGTGCCTTTGAGTCATCGTTCCCCGTTTTGCTTGATTTCCGGGCGCGCGATAGAGGGCGGGACATCGCCGGGAAGTCGCTTTTTTCCCCGATCGGCAGGCATGAAGACAAAGATTCCGCATGAGCTTCAGAAGGGCCCTCTCAATTCGGCCCCGCTCTTTGACGCGCTTTCAACGGCTGTCTTTGCGCTTGACCGCGCCGGACGGATCACGACCGTGAATTCGGCTGCCGAATCAATTCTCGGACGAACGAGACGGGGTCTTAAAGGCGAGCCCGCCGCGGAATTCATCGAGGAGGCCGGATCCTGGTTCCCGCTCGCAGAGAGCGCGGGGACGTCTTCCTATTCATCCATGACGGAGCTTCGCCGGGGACTTGCGGAACCGCTTCGCGTGAGAGCAGTCCTTTCCGCCGTTGCCGCGGACGACGTCCGCGCGGCGGGACTTCCCGCCGACACCGCATGCATCCTTGAAGTCTCGGAACTCGAGGACGCGCTCCAGGCGGAAAGAAGCGCCATGGAAGCGAGCGTGCGGGCGGCGAACAGCGAACTCCTCCGCAACCTCGGGCACGAAATCAAGAATCCCCTGGGCGGCATCCGCGGGGCGGCGCAGCTCCTGGAGGCCGAACTCGTGCGCGACGAGGACCGGGAATGCACGAGCGTGATTCTCGAAGAGGCCGCAAGGCTTCAGTCCCTCGTCGACCGGCTTCTTGCGCCCTACCGGAGGCCGCGCACCTCGGAGCCCGTCAATATTCATGAGGTGCTCGAGCACGTGAGAAGCCTGATCGGTCTTGAATTCACGAGCGGCCTCAGGATCGAGCGCGACTACGACATTTCAGCGCCTGCCGTCGTCGGCGACCGCGGACGCTTCATTCAGATCTTCCTCAACCTTGCGCGGAACGCCGCGGAGGCCATGACCTCCGAGCGCGCCCGGGGAAAGGCCGAGATCGTCTTCGTCACGCGCATCGCGCGCGACGTGATGCTGGGCGGCAAGCGCGTGCGGCTCGCACTCAAAGTCGACGTGGTCGACAACGGTCCCGGGATCCCCGACGAAATCCGCGGGCGCATCTTCTTCCCGCTCGTTACCGGGCGGGCCGAGGGCTCCGGGCTCGGACTTTCAATCGTGCGCGCCTTTGTCGAGGAAGCCGGCGGTTCCATTGACGTTGAAAGCCGTCCGGGAAAGACGGACTTTACGGTGATGCTTCCCCTCGGGCTTCAGAAGGAAGCCGGGAAGAACGACCGCCCTGACAGAGCAGCAGCGCCCGAATAATTTCAGAAACGCACACCATTGACGCCCGGTTCGGCCAGGGAGCTTCCGGAAGAGAACCACGGACGGGGCGAAAGGATAGGAAACCCTCATGCTTGAAGACACTCCAATCGAGCTTCCCGCAGCGGCCGGCAGCGAACCTGTGTGGGTGATCGACGACGACCGCGCCATCCGCTGGGTGCTGAACCGCGCGCTCTCGCGCGAAGGCATCGGCTGCCGGACCTTCGAGCGCGGTCAGGATGCGCTTGCGGCCCTTGAGGCCATTGAAGCCTCCAAATCCGAGCGCCCCCTCGTGCTTGTTTCCGACATCCGGATGCCAGGTCTCTCGGGCGTCGACCTTCTCGCACGCGTGAAGGAAATCGCGCCCGATCTTCCCGTTATCATCATGACGGCCTTTTCGGATCTCGACAGCGCCGTCTCGTCCTTCCAGGGCGGCGCCTTTGAATACCTGACGAAGCCCTTCGACGTCGCGAAGGCGGTTGAGCTCATCAGCCGCGCGATGGAGGATGCCAGGCACCGGGCGGAAGCTGCTCCCGAAGAAGAGGAAAAGCCCGAGGAGCCGCAGCCCGCGGTTCCCGATCTCATCGGGCAGGCGCCTGCGATGCAGGAGATCTTCCGCGCCATCGGGCGGCTTTCGCAGAGCAACGTCACAGTGCTCCTTACGGGCGAATCCGGCGCCGGCAAGGAAGTCGTCGCGCGCGCGATCTGGAAGCACAGCAAGCGAAGCCGCGCGCCCTACATTGCCATCAACATGGCGGCAATCCCGAGGGAGCTTCTTGAGAGCGAACTTTTCGGTCACGAAAAGGGAGCCTTCACGGGGGCGACCGCCACGCACCTCGGTCGCTTCGAGCAGGCAAAGGGCGGAACGCTTTTCCTGGACGAAATCGGCGACATGCCGATGGAGTTGCAGACGAGGCTTCTGCGCGTCCTCTCGAACGGCTACTTCTACCGCGTGGGCGGCCGTCAGCCCATCAAGGCCGACGTCAGGGTCATCGCCGCCACGAATCAGAATCTCGAGGAACGCGTGAAGGCGGGACAGTTCCGCGAGGACCTCTACCACCGCCTCAACGTGATCCGCCTGAGGCTCCCGCCTCTGAGAGACCGCGTTGAGGACATTGCGCCCTTGTCGGCGCATTTCTTGAGAACCGGCGCCCGCGAACTCGGCGTTGAGGAAAAGGTGCTCACCCCCGAGGCCCTCGAGGTCGTGAAGCGCTTTCCGTTCCCGGGGAACGTGCGGCAGCTCGAAAACCTCTGCCGGTGGCTCCTCGTCATGGCTCCCTCGAAGGAAATCCGCGTCGAGGATCTGCCGCTTGAAATTCGGAGCGCCTCTGAGGCTCCTGAAGCGCGCGTTGCGGCAGCTCAGCCGCAGGCGCCCTCTGAATCCGCGGAGGAAGGCCAGAAAACCTGGACGGGGCTCCTCGCAGAAGACGCGAGAAAGCGCCTTCAGGAAGGCGAATCCGGCGTCTGGCAGACCCTTTCCGACGAATTCGAGCGCGCCCTCATCCGGAGCGCCATGGAAGTCACCCGGGGCCGCCGCATTGAGGCCGCGGAGCGCTTGGGCGTCGGGAGAAACACGCTCACGCGGAAGATTCAGGAGCTCGGGCTCGCGGACGAACTCGCCGCGCACCTGCCGCCCCTGAGGCGTACGGGCGAGGACCTTCCTGGAGGAAAGGAGAAGTGAAGCTCAATGCCCCGGGAACGGCGGATGCGCCCGAAAACCTCGCGCGCGGGGTTCTCATCGTGATGCCTCCCGGGTTCGGGCCGGAAATCGATGACGCGGAGCTTCCTCCCGAAGGGGAGGAGCGCCGCGCCTTCCTCGAAAAAATCATGCGCCCGCGAGGCGTCATTACGGCGCCCCGCATCGACCGCGGCCATGCGGTTGCGGAAACTCTCCGCTGGCTCTCCGCCGCGGGGTTCCCGGTTGAATCGCAGGCGAAGCGCTTCTCCATCCTTACCTGGCCCGCGGTCTGGGACGGCCGCGCGCGGGACGGGCACGTCGTGAGGGATGCCGTTTCCGAGGCGGAAAGGCTTCGAGACGAATTTGCGAAGCGCACGCCGCTGATTGCCGTCTTCCTCTCAAGCCAGCTTCTTGATGCGGCAAACGACCCGGCGGTGAGGGAGCTCCTCGCGCCCTTCACCGGGCGCCCGCTCGAGCCCGCCTTCCGACTCTCGGGCGAACGGCTCCGCATCCTCGGGCAGCGCTGGGAAAAAACGCTCATGATCGGACTTCCCGTTCCGCGCAGAAGCATGCGGCCGGGGTTCCCCGAAGAAGCCGCACGGGCTGTGCGCACGCTCTTCGTGCGCGAGGAATTTCTCTAGAGGAATTCGACTAAAATCCCGGACTCTTCAGGATTTTTTTCGCCTGCGGGCGGGGAAGCGCCTTCTTTCATGCCCGATCAGACTCCAACGCCCGATTCGCTTCAAACTTTCCATTCGCTCGCAGAGCTGCACGAGCGCCTTTCGGCGCTCGGGGCCGGCCCCGCGCACGAGCGCCGGGTGTACCGCGCCTGGATGGGAAAAATCAAATGGGAGGAAGCCGCGGAAAGCCGCAGGCTCCGGCTCCCGAAGGCGGTCGCGGAAGCCCTGCCCGGGATCCGCGGAGCTTTGAGGAATGTCGCCGCCATCCGCTCGCGCCACCCGGGCGCGGACCCGGAGAGCGAAAGGCTTCTCCTTACGCTCGCCGACGGCCAGACGATTGAATCGGTGCTTCTTCCCCGGCAGGGCGTCTGCGTCTCGACGCAGATGGGGTGTGCGGTCGGCTGCGTCTTCTGCATGACGGGACGATGCGGGCTCATCCGGCAGCTTTCCGACATTGAAATCGTTGCCGAAGCCGCCATTGCCCGGGAGCTTCGACCGGAAACGAAGAAGGTGGTCTTCATGGGCATGGGAGAGCCCTCGCACAACCTCAAAAACGTCATGCGCGCGGTGGAGTTTCTCGCGCAGATGGGCGACTTCGGACAAAAGGATCTCGTGATTTCGTCCGTGGGCGACGAAAGACTCTTTGACGCGCTCTTCGCCTCTCCGGTCCGGCCCGCACTCGCGGTGTCGCTCCATACGACGGACGACGAAAAGCGCCGTGAGCTCCTTCCGAGGGGCGCCCGCATGGCCGTCCCGCGCATCATCGAGCGGGCTGAAAGCTGGGCTCGGACGACGGGGTATCCCGTTCAGTACGAGTGGACCCTGATGCATGGCGTCAACGATTCCTTTGAGGAAATTGACCGCTTGGCCGACCTTCTCCAGGGGAAGTACGCCATGGTGAACTTCATCCCCGTGAACGCGGTGGAGGATTCGCCCTGGGTGCGGCCCGATCGCGCGCAGGCGGTCGAGCTCGTGAGGCGCCTCAGGGGCAGAGGCGTCATTGCAACATTGCGCGATTCCGCGGCGCAGGATGTGGACGGCGGCTGCGGGCAGCTCCGCGCCCGGGTGCTCAAAAGCGAGAGGGGAGAATCAAAATGACGGGAAAGGAAGAAAAGACGACGCTCGAGCGTGCGGAACTCGCCGTTCAAACGCCGATTCCCGAAAGGCGCAGACGGCGCTTCTGGCTCCTCTGGTGGATCTGGGCGGTCTTTGGCGCGGCCGTTTCCTTCCGGGGGACGCTCTCGGGATCGTGGATCGCCATTGCGGCGATCCTTACCGCGCCCTTCTGGGTCATGTTCGTTCTCTGGCCCTTCTTCGCGCTGAGGGACCGCCTGCGGGCAAAGCGCCTCTGGGCGGCGGAGGTGCTTGTGCTCCTCGCGCCCGAAACCCGGGGGAGCGACGAGGAAAAGACGGCGCTTCCGGTCGTCATCGTCCGCGATGGCGGCGTTCTCGTGCCGCTCGAAGCCTGGGAGTGCGCCTTCCCCACGATTCGCCCGGAAATGATTCCGGCGGAGGTCGTGAGCGCCGGCACTTATGCGGGCGTGAATCTTCCGGTCCTGCGGGAGGAGGATCTTCTCGCTTCCGGGCTCTGGTCGGAGGGGAAAAAGACGCCGGCAGGCGCATCCGCGTCCGACCTTGAATCCTCAGGTCTCTGGGTCGGGCGCCTGAGGCTTGCGAAGCGGAGCTAGAAAAGCGAGAAAAAAAGAACCCCGCCGGGAAAAAAGCTCCGCTGGCGGGGTTTCTTTTTGCTTTCAGGGAAAGCCGGAGATTATTAACATAGGCACAAAATAGTTGACAAGCGGCTACGGTTATGTTATAATTGATAAATGAGTTACGAAGATAAAACCACCACAACCCTCGACGGCCG
>NZ_WEHX01000058.1 GCF_009183815.1 Sutterella seckii
TGGCCTTGCGGCCGTCGAGGGTTGTGGTGGTTTTATCTTCATAACTCATTTATCAATTATAACATAACCGTAGCCGCTTGTCAACTATTTTGTGCCTATATTAATATCTATATAAATCTGATTGGCACTGCGCAGTGCTGTAAATTCACTGGTGCCAAGCGGCAAAGAGGCATCAATAGAGTCAGACGTCATATAGAGAAACAGCTGCTGAAGCAGCTTGCCCCAAAACACCGCACAAAAAAGCCCGCAGAGGCGACTGGAGGGGGATAAATGTGGCGTCCTCTGCGGGAAAGGCGGTGAAGTCGGAGGAGAATGCACCTCTCGGGCCGGGAGCCGGAATCCTCGCGGGAGGAGGCTCGAGAATCGCGAGGGGCTCGCTTGAACCTAGGGGGGACAGGCGGCCGCTACGACTATGTCACCGCTCACTTTTGATTCTATTCGTAGCAATTCTGTTTTCCTTGAAAATCAGTTAATAAAAGCACCCGGGGAGCTCCGCTTTGAGTGTTTCTTGCGTTCAGGCAAGATCCCCTCTGTCCCTGAGTGTTTCTCCTCTTGCTTGCCGCTCCTCACCTGTGTACCAAATCCGACTCTTCCTCAATTGCCTTCAGAATGTCCTGATGACTTTCGAAGTAAGCGAGCGCATTCTTGCGAAGCAGATCCGCCGCCGTCTCCGAGTGGCGCTCCGCAATCACGACGGAATCAATGCCCGCAGCCCTCGCTCCCAGAATGCCCGGGAGCGCATCCTCCACCATGAGGCACTCTTTGGGGCGGGCGGAAAAGTGGTCGAGGATCTTCGAAAAAGCTTCCGGATCGGGCTTCACGTGCGCCACGTCGTCGCGCGTGACGATGAGATCGAAATAGTCGGAGAAAGGAGCCTGGGACAGAAGGTTCTGATTGTCCTTTGAATAGGTGTCGATGTTTCTGCGGCGCGTTGTAGTGGCGATGGCGAGGGTCTTCCCGGCGCGCTTGAGAGCCTTCAGCACCGCCGGCGCCCCGGGTCGATAGTCGACGCGCGTCCGGAGAAACTCCTGAGCGAGCTCGTAGCGCTGGCGGTGGATCTCCTCGGGCGTTCCGGGAAGCCCGTACATGACCTTCATGTCCGCCATGTACTTGAGGTACGCATCCGACCCTTCGCCGTACTTCTTCATGGCGCTCATTCTGAGGTGCCCGGCCTCGTCCTCGGAAATCTGCACCCGGCCGTCAGTGAGACGCTTCAGGAGCTCCTGGTCAACCTGGCTCCAGACGCCGAGGGAGTCGATAAGCGTGCCGTCAAGGTCGAAAATGATGATGCGTCGATCGAGAAACATGTTTGAACTAGGAAAGGAAAAAAGAAGTAGGAGGATCAGAGAGGCTTCGCCTGGTCCCGAAGCGCATGCAGAGCGGCGTTCTTCCCGGCAATGCGCCCGAAGACGAAGGCGTCGAGAAGGCCGCTTCCGCCCAAGCGGAATTTGCCGTGAAGGCCCCCCGTGGTTTCGCCCGCCGCATAAAGTCCCGGGATCGCCTCGGACGAAAATTCGCTCCCTTTTCTCACGCGGGCATCCGGGAGAACGGCAATCCCGCCGCAGGTGTAGTGCACTTCAAAGCGCTCGCGGCCGAAGTAGTACGGAGGCTTTGAGAGGTCCTGCAGGAACCGCGTGCGGCCGAATTCCGGATCCATATCGTTCCTTGCCGCTTCGTTGTAGAGCCTGAAGGTGCGCTCAAGGCGCTTTAAAGGAACGCCCATTTTGCGGGCGAGCTCTTCGAGCGTTTCCGCGCTGTCGGCGAGCCCCTGCTGCATCTTGGTCGCAAAGGTTGCGCCCTTCACGCTTCTGCTGTCGGTAACGACCCAGAATTCGGTGGCGCCGGTTGCGATCAGATCGGAAAACACCGTATCCCAGGCAGCCGTTTCGTCCGTGAAGCGCATGCCGTCCGTCGTAAGAAAGATCTCCGCACCCGGATAGTCGAGCATGCGTCCGCCCCAGAAAGGAATGGCGAGAATGTATTCCATGCCGGTGACCGCGCCTCCCGCGGAGAGCGTCATCCGGATGCCGTCGCCCGTTGCCGGATCTTCATTCATGCGGCCCGGACTGTAAGTGGTGCCGAGATCAACCGGAATATCGGGCGCCCAGATGGAGCGCAGAGACAGATTGGCGCCGAAACCGCCCGTTGCGAGCACCACGCTCCGTGCGGAAAGCGTCTGCGTTTTTCCGTCGGAAGTCTGCACAACGAGACCTGCAACCCGGCCCGCGGCATCGAGCGCGATGCTTTGAGCGCTCGTGCGGTAGCGAATCTCAACCCCAAGCTCCCGGGCGCGGGCAAGAAGCTTCTGCGTATACGCGAGCCCGCTTCTCGCACGCGTGGTTTTATGCGCCCGGGGAAATACCCCGGAATAAGCTTCATAAAGCTTCGGGTCGAACTCCACTCCGATCGACTTCAGCCACGCGATGATGCCGGGACTCTCCTTCACCATGCGTTCGATGAGTTCGGGATTCCCGATCCCGCCCCCGCCTTCAAACGTATCGCGGAAGAACTGCTCGGCCGAGTCCGTTCTCCCCATGCGCTTCTGACCTTCCGGGTCGAGGGCATTGAGCATCCCGGAACTCACGAGCATGTGGCCGCCCGCCAGCGCCATTTTTTCGATGAGAAGCACCTTCCTCGCGCCCGCTTCCCTTGCTGCAATCGCAGCGGCAAAGCCCGCGGCGCCCGCACCTACCGCGACCACATCCCAGGTACCTTCTGCGGGAATGGGGGCCGCCCGGAGAATCTTCGGGCAAAGGCCGGAGAGCGCGAGGAAGCCCAGGCTCTGAAGCGCGGATCTGCGGCGGAAATAAGCCATCTCACCGGCCTCCGTCAGAAAGGAGCCCGGCCGCCTCCAGGGCTTTAGCCATTGCAACGGCTGAACGGACGCCGAGCTTCTTTGCGGCATTGCCGCGATGGAGCTTCACGGTGGGAAGCGAAATCCCGAGCTTGTCTCCGATCTGCTTGTTGAGAAGCCCCTCTGCGACAAGCCGCGCCACTTCGAGTTCGCGATCGGTAAGGGTCGCCGCTTTTTCGGCAAGATCCGCCTGGCCCGCGTCGGCCGCGAGGTCCTCAAAGCTCTTCTTCACCGCTTTTTCAACGGCGGCAATCAGCACGTCCGGAGCCGCGGGCTTCACAAGAAAATCCATGGCGCCCCGGTGCACGGCCTGCATCGCCATCGGAATGTCGCCGTGCGCAGAAAGGAAAATGACAGGGAGGAGGCTTCCGCGTTCAACGAGCTCCGCCTGAAGCTCCATTCCGGTCATGCCGGGCATGCGGTGGTCAAGGAGCAGGCAGCCCGGCTTTCTCGGATCATCCATCTCGAGAAAGGCCTGCGCGCTCTGATAGGTCATCACCTCAAAGCCTCCCATGCGAAGCAGAAAGGCGAGGCTCTTCAATTGTTCCGCATCGTCGTCGACGATCCGAACGAGGGCATCCTTATTCTCAGTCATCACTATTCTCCTTTCGGGCGTCCGGGTTCTGAAGCTTCATCCAGAGCCTCAATCACCGCCTCGGCGCAGATGCCTTCATGCGGAAGCTGATAGAAGCGAAGCACCCCGCCGTGGCGGTCGGCAATTCCCCGGCAGATGGAGAGGCCAATGCCTAATCCTTCCTGCTTCACGGAGTCGCCGTATCCGGTAAGCCGAGCAAAGCCTTCTTCGGAAAGCTTCGGCCCGTTGTCGGTCACATGGAGCACAAAATTCTTTTCCTCTCTCGCGAGCGACACGCTCACGAATCCGTCCGGGCGCACGCTTGCCGCATGGGCTGCATTGCGTATTAGATTGAGGACGAGGAGTTCAAGTTCAAGGGGGTCGCCCAGCACCATTGCCGCCCGGTCGTCTGCCTGGTCCGCAGCCAGGTAGCCGCCCGGCGCCGTCAGAATCGGAACGCGCCTCGCGTCATGACGCTCGACAATCAGAATCGCGCGGCGAATGACAGCCGTCCAGTCGCAGGGCTTCAGGGGCTCGGTGCTCTGCCTCGCGTAGCCGCGCACGCGGTTGACGATCGCCGTGATCCGGCCCGTTTCCTCCGCCATGGCGCTCAAAGCCTCTTCGGCGAGCGCCTTGTCGCCGGGCAAGGCGTTCCTTCTTGAATTCCAGATCTTCAAACCCCCGATGTAGTTCGAGAGGGACGACAAGGGCTGCTTCAGTTCATGCGCAAACATGGAGCTCATCTGGGAGAGCAGTCCCACGCGCTCGATTGCGGAAAGCCGCTCGCGCGACACTCTCGCCTCTTCCTCCATGCGGTTCTTTTCCGCGAGCGCTGCCTCGAGGTCGCGCGTTCTGACGCGCACGAGGTAGCGCGAGCGCACCGCATGGAATGCGACAAAGAGGAAGACCGCGAGCACCATGAGAAGAAGTTCGCTGTGGCGCTTTGCAAAGCCGAGAACCGTCTGCTCGTCAAGATAGGCGTAGGGCCCGTAGTGCAGCGCCTGCAGGAGGCTTCTCACCTGAGACAAATCGACGCGCGTGCCCCAGCGCCAGCCTTCCTGGTCGGGCATGCTGAAGGCCACTGCCGCCACTCTTCTCACAGCTCCGCTCTCGGCTGCCGGGAGGTACCCCACCGTCCAGTCGGGGAGCACGGGCGTGCTCGAGCGGCAGGGGCCCGGAGTCCCGGAGAGGACGGCAGCCGGCCTGAAAGCATCCTTGTCGATGAAGCCCGTATCCACGAGCGTCTCAAAGGTGCAGAGCGAAACGAGACCTGCGTCGGCGCCGCCCGTCGCCACGGCGTTGAAGACTTCAGGAACATCATGCGGGCGCCAGACGGCAGAGGCGAAATAGCCTTTGGGATCGATTCCTTCGGAAACAAGGCGGCCCGCGAGCCACTGCCAGGGGCCGAAGGAGAGGCTGCTTTCCACCGCGATTCTCGCGCCCTTCAGGCTCGCGAGGCTTCCCAATTCCTTGCGTTTCGCGTCGACAATGAGGAGGCCGCCCGCCGCCTGCGCGGCGGTGTCGCCTCCGAGAGACCGCTCCCTGACGGCGAGCGGAATCGCGCCCGAATCGTCAATCAGCGAAACCATGGAGCCCGCGGTGGAAATGACGAAGGGAATGCGCTCCGCCTTCACGGTCTGCGCGAAGCCGTGCGAGGGAATCCTGCGCACAATCACGCGGCGCTCCGGAAACGCAATGCGAAGCGCCTCTGCGAGCGGCAGGACGATCCTTAAGTACGCCTCGTTCTTTCCCGTTTCCTCAAAGGCAAAGACAAAGTCGCCCGGGCGCGCTTCCTCCTGGATCGTCTCGCGGGCATCGTCGTCAGACGCCAGATCCCGATACTGCATGCTTCTCACGTCGGCGAGATTGAAGGACGCTCCAGAAAGCGCATCCGCCGGCGCGGGATCAGCCTGAGCGGGCGCCAGGGGAGAGCCCCCAAGCGCCAGCGCGAGGAGAAAAGTCAGTCGGGGAAAGGAAAATTTCATTGCGCGAAATGGGACGAAGCGTGCGGCCGGCCTAAGTGAGGCATTCCGAAGGAAAAAGCTTAGCAGAGTTGTTCTGCGGGAAGAACGGCGTAAGAAGCGTCATCCTGAAGCGCCGCTTCAGCCTTTTTGTTCCGGGAAAAGTGCGTCCGTATAGCCGAAATTCGTCCAGTCGGTGACGCGCATGGGATAGAGAATGCCTTCGAGGTGATCGAACTCATGCTGCACGACGCGCGCATGAAAGCCCTCCGCCTCGCGTTCAATGCGCTCGCCCTCAAGCGAATAGCCCGTATAGCGGATGCGCTTCGCGCGCGTCACCATGCCTTTGAGCCCGGGAAGCGAGAGGCAGCCTTCCCAGCCCTCTTCGGTTTCGTCGCCCAGAAGCTCAACCGTCGGATTGATGAGCACCGTCCTCGGCACGCCGGCCCTTGCGCCTCCCGCCCCCTCTTCGAGCCCGAAGCAGATCACCCGTTCGCTCACGCCGATCTGGGGCGCCGCGATCCCGATGCCGCCGTCCGCAGCCATAGTGTCCCAGAGGTCGGCGACGAGCGCGCGAAGCCGGGGGCTTCCAAAGTCCCTTACGGAAAGGGCATGCTCAAGGAGCCTCGCGTCTCCCATGCGGAGAACTTCTCTCACCATCTTCCGGGCGCCTCCAGCGAATCCAAAGAGTGTTTATTCGGCCGCATTCGCGCGAAGCGCCTCGCGCACCACATCCACTGCAGCGCGCACGCCCCGGTCGACGATTTCCTTCAGCGACTCGAATTCGATCTTGCGGTGCGATTCTCTCAGACCCGCCGCCGAATTCACCGACACGCAAAGCGCCCCGTAGGGGAGATCAAGCTCGCGGGCAAGCGCGCATTCGGGATAGAGCGTCATGCCGATCACATTGGCGCCGTCCCGCTGAAAGCGGCGCACTTCGGCTGCGCTCTCAAGTCTCGGGCCCTGGGTCGTTGCGTAGACGCCGCCTTCAACAACGCCGTGTCCGCTTCTGCGGGCGGCGCGGATGAGCGCCTGGGACAACCCTTCGTCGAAGGGGTACGTGAAGTCGATGTGCTTCACGCCGGCTTCCGGAGAGTCGAAATACGTGTGTTCGCGCCCCCAGGTGTAGTCGAGGATCTGGTCGGGAACCATCAGCGTGCCCGCTGAAAGCGCCTCCCCGATGCCGCCCACGGTGCCGACGGCAATGATGCCCTTGGCGCCCGCGGCTTTGAGCGCCCAGATGTTGGCGCGGTAGGGAATCACGTGGGGCGCAAACTCATGCTTCACGCCGTGGCGCCTGAGGAATATGAGCGGCACGCCGCCGAGCTTCCCGATCACGAGGGGCGCCGCGGGCTTTCCCCACGGAGTTTCAATTTCAATTTCCTCGGCATCCGTGATGATGCCTTCTTCTTCAAATCCGGTTCCGCCAATGAGTGCGAGCATGCTGGGTTCCTTCTTTATTCAAGAGGTGTTCCGTCGAGGAGCTTTCTGAGCTCCTCTTCGCCGATCACGCGAATGCCGAGTTCCTCCGCCTTTGCGAGCTTGCTCCCGGCTTCCGCACCCGCCACCACGAAGTCCGTGCGGCGGCTGACGGATCCCGAGACGCGCGCGCCCTGGGCCGTAAGAAGGTCCTTTGCTTCGTCGCGCGTGAGGGTCGGAAGCGTTCCCGTCAGAACGAAGGTCTTTCCGGCGACGAGGCTTTCTCCTGAACGCTTCTCCACTGCCGGCCAGTGAACGCCAGCGTGAATCAGCGCCTCAATGACGGTGCGGTTGTGAGGTTCGCGGAAGAACGCATGAATGCTTTCGGCAATCACCTCGCCCACATCGGGGACGCCCAAGAGCGCGTCGACCTCAGCAGTTTCAAGGGCGTCGAGCGTACCGAAATGGTTGGCAAGCGCAAGCGCCGTGGCTTCGCCCACATGGCGGCAGCCGAGCGCAAAGATGAAGCGCGCGAGCGTCGTCGACTTGGCCTTCTCAATGCTTGCAAGAAGGTTCTCCGCCGCCTTCGGCCCCATGCGCTTCACAGGTTTCGCTGTCCCGACCGTAGCCTGAATGGGCGCCGTCAGATCCTCAGCCTTCAAGGAAAAGATGTCGGCCGGGGTCGCCACAAGCTTTTCGTCAACGAGCATCTCGACGATCTTTTCGCCGAGCCCGTCGATGCCCATAGCGCGTCGGGAGGCAAAGTGCACGATCGAAAGCTTCATCTGCGCCGGACAGAAAAGTCCCCCGGTGCAGCGCATGTCCTTTTCCTCTTCGTCCCGAATGACGGCGCTCCCGCAGACGGGGCAGACCTCGGGCATGCGGAAGGGCACTGCGTCCTTCGGACGACGCTCCTTCACGACGCGAAGAATCTCCGGAATCACGTCGCCCGCACGGCGAACCACCACCGTGTCGCCGACGCGCAGGTCGAGTTCCTCGGTCACGTGGTCCTCGTTGTGAAGCGTCGCGTTCGAAACCGTGACGCCGCCGACGTAGACGGGCGCCAAGCGCGCCACGGGCGTGAGGCGTCCCGTGCGGCCGACCTGAACGTCGATCCCGAGCACCTGCGTGAGGGCTTCCTCAGGCGGGTACTTATGCGCGCAGGCCCAGCGGGGTTCGCGCGCAATGAAGCCGAGTTCGGCCTCGAGCTCAAGGCTGTTGACCTTATAGACGACGCCGTCGATTTCAAAGGGAAGGTCCCCGCGCATCCGGAGAACGTCCTCGTGGAATTGGGCGAGCGCCTCCGCGCCCTTCACGACGCGGCGCATTTTGGCGACCGGGAACCCGAGGGATTCAAAGCGATCGAGCACCGCGCTCTGGGTGTCCGCGAAATGTTCGGAACATTCGCCCAGTGAATATGCGTAAAAGTGCAGCGTGCGCTTCGCGGTAATGCTGCTGTCGAGCTGCCGCAGCGACCCGGCAGCCGCGTTTCGCGGATTGGCGAAAAGCTTTTCGCCTTCCGCTTCCTGACGGGCATTGAGCGCCTCAAAGTCCTTCTTATGCATGATGCATTCGCCGCGGACTTCGAGCACCTGAGGATACTTCCCCGTGAGCTTCAGGGGAATCGAGCGGATCGTGCGGACGTTTTCGGTGACGTCCTCGCCCACGGCCCCGTCGCCGCGGGTGGCCGCCGAAACGAAGACGCCCGACTCGTAGCGAAGCGAGAGCGCGAGACCGTCGAACTTCAGTTCGCAGTCGTATTCAACGGGAGGATCGGATTCCGTGAGGCCGAGATCATGGCGAACGCGCTCGTCAAAGGCTTTCGCGCCTTCGCTCGAAAAGTCCGTTTCCGTATGAATCGAGAGCATCGGAATCTTGTGGGAAACCTTCCTGAAGCCCTCGCGCACGGCGCCCCCGACGCGAAGCGTCGGCGACGTCGGGCTCTTCAGTTTCGGGAAGCGCGCTTCGAGCGCAGCGAGTTCATTCCAGGCGCGGTCGTACTCAGCGTCGGGCACGCTCGGCGCATCAAGAACGTAGTACTCGTAGCTCCAGCGTTCGATTTCCGTCTCGAGCTCCGCCATGCGCTCGCGCGCTTTTTCGGGCGGCACGGCGGCAGCTGCGGCCTTCGCGCCGAAGGGGTCAGAGTCGGAAGGAAGCGGATCTGCAGGGGTCGGGGCCGGAACCGGCGCTTTTGCAGCTGCCGGGGTCTTCTTCGGCGCAGAAAGAGGCGCCTCTTCGGTCTCGTCAAAAAGAGAGGTCATGGATAGGCAAAAATCTTAAAAAAGAGCGCCCGGGGATTCTCTCCGCCGGACGCTTCGCAATCTTCAATCAGCGCGAGAAGAGAAGCCGCGCGCGGTTTGATCCGGGCTCCACGCCGTTTTCCGTCATGAGCTTCCCGTGCGCCTCGGCCTGTTCGGCAATCAGCATGGCGCCGCCCGCATCCACGGGGTGTTTGGAGCAGTCGCTCCAGCGGCTCTTCAGTTCCGCCGCGAGGTGGTTAGCGAGCGCGAAGTAGCGCTTCAGATCGCCGCGGGCGAGGTTGCCGAGCGGCAGGTCGTAGGTGAGAACCAGCGTATTCGTGCCTTCAGGACCGAAGGCAAGCGAGATCACCGGGTCGCGCTCTGCGGGATCAAAGCGCAGCTCCCAGCAGCCGCTCGACGATTCAAAGCCAGCCTTGCGCGCCGCCTTCGAAACCGCTTCAAGATCAAAGGGCTGTTCCGGATCGATCGGAGCAATGACGACCTCGATCTTGCGATCGAAATAATTGATGAAGTTCTTGAGCGTTGCGGAACGAAGCACGGCCTGACCGGGTTCGAGCTCGCGGCGGATGACGACGTTGTTCTGCGCCGCCGACTGCTCGAGCACCTGATAAAAGCGCGATGCCCCCACTTCATCGAGCTTCGCAGCCCGGTTGGCAAGCACCATGGAGGCGACAACGTGACGCGCCGGGAAGTGGAGCTCCTCGGCCTCGTAGTAGAGCCCGTCCTTCGAGGACTGCGCGAAGACGCGCACGAGGAGCGGGAGATTCAGGCGCGCGAGCTCGAGCTTCAGGCTCTTCACGCCGCCGAGCGCAAACTGCATCCCGTCGACGGGTGCAATGTCGAGAATCCATTCGATGGCGGAATCCACCGGCGGCACGGCGCGGCTTCGCGGATCGGCAGACTGCTCGGCACTCTCCTTCTTCGCTTCCTCGGCCCTCGCTTCCTCAGCCTCCTCGCGTTCAAGCTCCGCATAAATCGGAGGCTCTTCGGTCGGGGTCGGGATCTCGCTCTCATCGAGAAGCCGCCCCAGCGTCGGATCGGCCTTGATGGTGCCGTTGAGCTCTCCATCCGCCGCCTTTCGCGCGCGTTCCGTCGCCCGAGCAATGAGATCAGGCTCCACGCGCGGTTCCGACCCCGCAAGCGCGTCCGCGGTCTGCACGGAGCGAAGCTTCCCGCCGGATTCCCGGGCGCGCTTTTCCTCGCGCTTGGATCGCCAGAAAATCAGGGCGACCAGAATGACGGCAATAACAATGATGGGTATCAGGATCTCAAGCGATTGCATGACGTGAGCCCGAGGGAAGAAAAGAAACACGCCGCCCGTTTTGGGAGAGCGGCACTTGGCAGATCATTCTACCGATCGGAGGCATATTCGAGAGGAGAAAAATTGTTCCTCAACTTAATGAGAAGCCTTGCAAACCTTGCGCACGCCGCGTGCGCTTCCCGCGCATTGCTCTTCGGGATCTCCATTCCGGAGATTTTTCCCCTACAGCTCCGGATCCGGCAATGGAAACCGATCCTCAGCCGGACTTTTTCTTTGCCGCCGCATCCGCCTTTGCAATCTCAACGGCTTCCTTCACGTCGACGCTCACGATTCGGCTCACGCCGGGCTCCTTCATCGTAACGCCGATCAGTGAGGAAGCATGCTCCATCGTGAAGCGGTGATGAGAGATGACGAGGAACTGCGTCGCCTCGGAGAGCGCAATGCAGAGCCTCGCAAGACGCCCCTGATTGGCTTCATCGAGCGGCCCGTCCACTTCGTCAAGAAGGCAGAACGGCGCGGGGTTGAGCCTGAACATTGCGAAAATGAGCGCAATCGCAGTAAGCGTTTGCTCACCGCTCGAAAGCTGATTGAGCGTGGAGTTGCGCTTTCCCGGAGGATGCGCGGACATCACCACGCCGGCCGTCAGAATTTCGTCGCCCACGATTTGGAGTGAGGCGTCGCCGCCGCCGAAGAGAAGCCTGAAGGTTTCGTCGAACCCGGCATTCACCTTCTCAAAGGTCTCCCTCATTCGAGCGCGCGTTTCCATGTCGATGCGGCGAATGGCGTTTTCAAGGGTCTCCACCGCCTTCGCAAGATCGTCCATCTGAGCGGCGGCGAGCTTCCAGGCGTTCTCGGCAGCCTCGAGATGCGCGAGCGCCGCATGGTTGACAGGACCCAAAGCCGCGATTTCGTTCATGAGGCGCGAGACTTCGTTTCTGACGGCCGTCACCTTCATGCCGCGCTCGATCGCGATGAGGCGAAGCTTTTCGACTTCAACGCCGAGTTCATCGAGGCGCGAGGAAAGCTGGCCGAGGAGCGTCGCCTTCTGTTCCGCCGTTCCGCGCAGGAGCCCCGCTTTTTCCGTGAGCGGCAGAATCTCGGCATTGAGCGTCTTCATTAGCCGCAGGTTCTCCTCCGTGCGGCGCTTCGCTTCCTGAAGCCGCCCCTGAGCGTCGCCCGCAGCCCGCTCAAATTCAGCGCTCTTTTCGAGAAGTTCCGCGGCACCTTTTTCAAGAACATTCTGATCGTCCTCTGCAAGGCTCTGCTGCGCCTCTTCGAGGCGCGCCTTCTCCCGCTCGATGTCGCTCTGAATTTCCGTTCCGCGGCGCTCTGCCGTCCTGAGAGCCTCCTGCGCCTGGCTGATTTCAAGCTTCTTCATGGCGGCGCGATGGATGTTTTCCGCTTCCTCGCGCCGGATCTCAATCAGCCGGTCCTGAGTACGCCCGTGCCGGGCCGCGGCTTCGCCCGCAGCCCGCTCGGCGCCGTCAAGCTTCTCCGCGGCCTCCTCGGCAAACTGAAGCGCCGTTTCCGCGCGCGCAGAAACCTCCTCGTATTCAGCTTCGAGCTCCTCGCGGGAGCGCTTGAGATCGGCTTCACGCCTTTGAGCGGCTTCGAGCTCCGCACGGGCATCGCGCTCCTCGAGCGTGAGCTTTGAGAGGCGCCTCTCGGTTTCAGTTTTCTTTACCTGGAGCGACTCGGCTTCGCGGCGGGCGCGCGCTTCGTCTCCGGATGCCTTCTGACGCTCGTCGTCGGCCTCAGCCACTTGAAGCTCGAAATCATCGATCCGAGCCTTCAATTCCCTGATCTCGCGACCGCGCGACAGGAGAGCCAGCCTTGGATCCTCCGCCGCCCAGAAGGTCACGGTGGCATTCGTCACGATGTCGCCCTGAGGCGTCACGAAAAAGTGACCTGCCGGAATCTTCTCGCGCTCGCGAAGCGCTCCAGCCAAATCGGGCGCAAGGGCAGCGCCCGAACACCAGGCATCGATCGCAGCGCGCGCCGCCGGATTCGCAGTTTCGATTTTCGACCTGAGAAGCTCCACGGGCTTCCCTCCCAGCTCCCAGCCGCCGGTTTTCTCTGCACCTCCCGATGCGAGAGAGGGCGCAGCAAAGGAGAGACGCGCCGGAGGACGGCGGCGCGCGAAGTCGGCGGCGGAGCGCAGATCCCTCAGCAGAAATGCCCGGGTTCTGTGCTCCAGCACGGCTTCAAGCGCCGTAATCAAGTTGTCGGGGACTTCAATGGCGTCCGCGAGCTCGGGAAGTCCGTCGATGCCGGCATTTTTAAGCCATTCCGTAAGCGCGTCGGCATTCAAGGCTTCCTTCTGGACTTCCTCGAGCGTCTGGAGCTTTGCGGTCTGGGACTTCAACTCCGAGAGGCGCGAAAAATAGAATTCGCTTCGCTCTGCCGCGCGTTCACGCGAGAGTTCGGCGCGCTCGAGTGCTTCCTCGAGCATCGCGGCCAGCTCTTCAGACTCCTCCTGAAGCCCGCTCAATTCTTCGGTGAGCGCCTTGAGGCGTTCGGGGTCAGGCCGGGAGACATTCTTTTCCTCGTCGCCCAGGCGCTTCAGACGGGCTTCGAGTTCCCGCACGCGCTCCTTTTCCCGCGAGAGCTCAAGCTCCTTGAGGCGCTCTTCCGTTCGGGCGTCGGCCAGGACGCGGCCGGCGGCTTCAGAAGCTTCTCTCGCCGCGCGCTCAGCCTCTTCAGCGCGGTCAAGCTCTTCCCGCCGCGCTTCGTTCATTGCTTCGAACTCAGCGAGATCCTCTTCGAGCATTTCAATCCTGCCCGAGCGCTCCTCGTTGTCGCGCTCGAGATTTTTGAGCGCTTCTTCCTTCTGCGCAATCTGCTTCTGAGCCTCCTCGCGATCGTGCTCCGCTTTTCTGCGGCGCTCTACGAGACGGCTCATCTCGCCCTCAAGCCGGGCGAGCTCCTTTTCGGCATTCTGAAAGTCGCTCGAGATCCGCTGGTATTCAGCGTCAGCCCGGCGTTCGTCGGCAACGAGCGCTTCCTGAGCGCCTTCGCACTCTTCAATCGCCCTGCGCTTCATCGCGATGTCGTTTTCCGTGCGGACGATATCCGCTTTCGCGGCATCAGCCTCATTTCTTGCGGCTTCGCACTGAAGGAAATACCAGAGGGCTTCCGATTCCGTCTTCTTTTTGTCGAGCTCAATCCAGCGGGCAGCAGTTGCAGCCTCGCCTCTCAGGCGCTCAATTTCCTCGGCGCGCATGGTCTGAAGATCCCCCGCACGCTCGAGGTTTTCCTGCGTTTCCTTCAGATGCGATTCGGTTTCCCTCCGGCGCTCCTTATAAAGCGAGACGCCTGCGGCTTCCTCAAGGTAGTTTCTGAGCTCCTCAGGCTTCGCGGACGTAAAGCGAGCGATCATGTGCTGCGAGACGATCGCATAGCTTCTCGAGCCGAGACCCGTGCCGAGGAAGATTTCCTGTACGTCGCGCCTTCTCACCTGCTGATGGTTGATGTAGTAGGCCGAAAGGCCCTCGCCCGTCACCACGCGGCGGATGGAGAGCTCCTCATACTGCCCCCAGGGGCCCTTCACGGCATGGTCTGAATTGTCGAGCACAAGCTCGACGCTCGCGCGTCCGAGGGGTTTTCGCGCAGTCGAGCCCGCAAAGATGAGTTCGGAGGCGGCCTTCCCGCGCAGTTCGCTCACGCGGCCTTCGCCGAGAACCCAGCGCACCGCATCAATGATGTTGGACTTCCCGCAGCCATTCGGCCCCACGATCACGATGAAGGGGTCGCGGATGTCGATCACGGTCGGATCAGCAAAGCTTTTGAAGCCGGCTATTTTGATCTGGCGCAGGCGCAACTTGAAGGGACTCCTCTTGCGGGGGACAAGGACAGAAAATTCGGGTCATGCGGCCGACAGGAGTTCGGCCGATGGATCCGGTATTTTCGCGCACTTCAAGGCTTTTTAGGGACTCGAGTTCGACTGCGTTGACGGCTGCATTCAGAGCCTGCTGACTAGGGGCGAAGTGTCTTCCGCTCTGGCTGACAGTTTCCCCTGCCTCCTCCTGCGTATTCATTGACGAGCTCTGCCGCTGCAGCTTGACGATCTTTCCCATCGCCTCCACAAGAGAGCTCACTCAAATAAAGGCTTTCTGAAACCACCTGCCCGAAACAATACGCAGAGTTGATTCTGAACCCATCCATCTCAGAAGTTTCCGTTGCATGAATTATGCAACCTGTATTTCTTCGTTGGATGAAATTACTGAATCTACCTTCCTAGAGCCGATGGTTATCTGATTATTCGTTCCGCAGCGAAAACATCAATGCTTATTGTTGGGGACTTCCATAAAATAAATGCCTGTAAATTCTAAAAATTTCAGAATTTACAGGCATGAAAAATGGGTGTTTTGTGTTATAATTGAATTTGCGAAAACAACATAAACAAACCACCCATTATGAAAATAGGCTATCAGTCTTTTGA
>NZ_WEHX01000059.1 GCF_009183815.1 Sutterella seckii
CTATTGAAGTCAACAAAAAAGTCCGTGAGTTTCACGGAATTTTTATTGGAAAACTCATTTCTAAAGAGCTTTCGTGAGGGCTTTCGACGACTTTTAGGATCGGAATCCCGGCCGCGCCGAAGGCGGTCGTGACCGTGTCGGCGATGAGCGTTGCCACGGCCGCGCGCATGGGTTCGAACCCGAGCGCGAGGAGAATCCCCATGGGGATCGCAACGGAAACGCTGAAGCCCGCAGCGCCTTCGAGGAAGCCCCCGAAGCACCAGGAGATGAGAAGAATCTGGATGCGGCGGTCGTCGGTAACCGCCGAGAGGCTCTTCTCAATCACGGTGATGGCGCCGGTGCGCAGCATCACGTTGTAGGCGAAGATCGCCGCGAAGATGACGAGGACGATGGGCCAGAAGCCCTTGATGACGCCGTAGGAGACGCTTCTTTCAAGCGTTCCCGCGGGAGTGCCGAGGTACCACCCCGCGATCCCGAGAACGATCACGAGCGTGATCAGGATCGAAAGGTAGATGGGCACTTTGTACCTGAGGATCAGGAGGGTCATAACCGCTAGCGGAAAGAGACCCGCAAAAACCGGGAGTATCGACTCCATGATTTCTCCGAAAATGCTTTAAACGTTGGCGCATGCAGGATGCCTGCGCGTTTGATTTCCGGACAGTCTATGAAGCGCTGTTTACAGATTGAATCCGTCAATGGAATGGATTTTCAGAAGAATTGGTATTAACCCGTATTGCCATTATTACTACTTGTTTACTAGGTAGATACGTAGTTCTGAATGGTCAAAATCTCCTTATACTATATAAATTGATTATTAAAATTGCCTGCCATTGAAATCTTTAGGGATGAGGCAAAATGCAGAATAGTTTGTGCATTGGAGCGCTTTTGCGTTTATTTGCGCGCGCGCCGCGTCAAATCAAACTGTTCCCCCTCGTCAGGTTTCAGAACCGGCGTTTTCATCGGCAGACCGTTTCCTGCCTCCTCAATGGCTTTTCTGCTTCTGCCGCTTCCAGGGGGCGGAACTGAGGAAGCGCGACCGAGCGAGTCTTTTTGTTCGTTCATGAACGCGGCTTTGGCAGGAATAGCCGGAAACCTCTCAACCTGCCAGCCACATAGTCGGTAGCTGGCAGGTAACCTGCCATTTTGCCCAAAAATACGCAGTTACCTGCTACCTACCAGCTATCTGTCTGGCAGGTAGCTGGTACTCGAAGAATCTCCCGAAGCCATAATTGGCGACACATCACTCTTATTCTGCGTCCGCGCATGCGAGATCAGAGGATCAGAGGGCTTCGGCAAGAACGGCCGGGAGCTCTCGCCGCGTGTGAGGCGGGCGTCAGCAGCGGGTTGGAAGCGCTCCATTCAGGTTGTAGCAGGAGCCTCATCTTCTCGGATATTATCTGCGGTCAGAATATTAAAGATTTGAGTTTAAAACTTTAATACTGAAGCGGTATGCAACAATATAATTAAAGAAATGATTAATGTTCTTTAATGAGTGCTAGGCTTATTAAAGTTTTCAAGGTTGAGTTACTGTGATCAGCAACAATCCGAGATCCGGATTTATTCGGCAGAACCTTGCCGGTGCCCAAAGTTACGGTTCGTTCGTGCCGGCTTCGCTCCCGCCTGAGCCTTCGATTGAACCAGATGAAGAACTGAACGGACTGCTCCTCGAGGCGAAAACAAAACTCGCGTATCTCAAGGGGGCTGCGAGGCATATTCCCAATATGGAGATGTTCCTTGCCATGTACGTGCGCAAGGAGGCGCTCTTTTCTTCTCAGATCGAAGGTACGCAGGCTACGCTCGACGACATCCTCGACCCCATGGTTGATCACACCTCCAATCGCGACATTCTCGATGCCGTCGACAATGTGCAGGCGGTCCTCTTTGCCGTGAAGCAGCTTCAGGACGTCCATGGGCTTCCGTTAAGCCTTCGTCTGCTCCGGGAATCGCATAAGGTTCTTCTCGGGCATTCGAGAGGCAAGGACAAATCTCCCGGAGAATTCCGGCATTCCCAGAACTGGATCGGACCGACAGGATGCTCCCTGCGAGAGGCTTCCTATGTGCCTCCTAATCCGGACGACATGATGGAGGCGCTCAATGCCCTTGAGTTGTACCTGCACGTCCCCGATGAGTTGGATCCGCTGATTCGCGCCTCACTCATACATTATCAGTTTGAGACGATTCATCCTTTTCTCGACGGCAACGGCCGCGTCGGGCGCCTTCTGATCCTCCTCTTTCTCATGGATCAGCAGGTGATTGACGCGCCTTACGTATACATTTCGTATTTCCTTAAAATACACCGCACTCAGTACTACGAGCACCTGACATCGGTTCGCGAGAACGGAACGTACGAGGCCTGGGTTAAGCTTTTCCTTCGGGCAGCCGGAGAGGCGGCTCAGGATGCGGTTGAAAGCATTGAGAAGCTCTCAGCACTCGCCGCGGCTTCCCGCGAAAGAATCCTGTCGGGTGTCCGCGGAACCAGCGCACGCGCCAAGCTGGAAGCGTTCTTGAGCTACCTTGAAGGAGCTCCGATCATTGAGATCAAGCGAACCGCATCGGATCTGGGCTGGAGCTTTCCGACAACTTCCAAATACGTAAAGCTCTTCTGCGAAGCCGGCATTCTGAAGGAAGTGTCTGGTCGGTCGAGAGGACGGGTGTTTGCGTTTGAGGACTATCTTGCGGTGCTTAGGAAAGACATGGAGCCGCTGTGAGACTCGGGAGGCTCTGCCGCTCTTTGGTCCGGTTCTGCACGGCTAGAGGAAGAGCGCGCAGAAAGCTTTGAAAACTTCGTCCGGAGGCGGAACACTTCCGCTCCGGACGCGTTCGGCATCCTCCTTACTCAAGCGGCAGCAGCTTCGTATAAATCTCAACCCCGCGATCAAGCACGCGTTCGTCAAAGTTGAAGCGGTCGGAATGAAGCGGAATTCCCGTGCCCGTGCCGAGGAGCATGAAGAGTCCCGGGAGCGTCTTCTGGTAGAAGGCGAAGTCTTCAGCAATGAGAAGGGGCTTGGGGAGCTTCTGGAGTTCCGGAATGCGCTTTTCGGCATCTTCGAAAAGATTTCGATCGTTGATGACGGGCGGATAGCCGTCGGATTTCGTGATGCGGATCCCGACGGAAAGATCCTTGCTGATGCGGTCGGCGATTTCGTGGAGATGGTCCCAGGCGTAATTGAAGGCTTCGCTGCTGAAGACGCGAAGCGACCCTTCGAGATGCCCGGCGGCGGCAATGGCGTTTCTCACGGTGCCGGCAGTGACGCGGCCGAATTTGAGCGTGGACGCCGGGTCGACTTCGGATTTGAGGTGTGAGAGCATCTGGTCGGCTTCAACGACAAAGCGCGCCATGGCGAGAAGGGCATCCGCACCGTCCTCAGACTTCGCAATGTGCGTGCTTTTTCCCGTAAAGTCGACCGTGATTTCGTTCGACTGCGCGAGAAGCGGCCCGGGAAGAGACGCCACGACGCCCATCGGGAGATCGGGCCAGAGGTGGAACCCGTAGATCGCCGTCGCGTTCTTATCTTTAAAGACCCCCGATTCGCAGATGAGGCGTGCGCCGCCGGTGGTTTCCTCTGCAGGCTGGAAGACGATGAGAACGTTCTTCGTGAGCTTTGATTTGAGCCCTGCCACAACCTCGGCGAGCCCGAGCGCCATCGCCATGTGGCCGTCGTGGCCGCAGGCATGCATTTTGCCGGGATGCTTCGACTTGAAGTCCGAATCCACGGCTTCGCAGATGGGGAGCGCATCCATGTCGGAGCGGAAGGCCACGGTCTCGGGCTTTCCGCAGTCAAAATAGGCGCAGACCGCATGGCCTTCGGGCGAGAAGACCTCGCAGGGGAGGTTCGCGAGCACGCTGCGGATGTAGGCAGTCGTTTCGGGAAGATCGAGGTCGAGTTCGGGGATGCGGTGAAGATCGCGGCGGTAGCGGGTAAGACGCTCGAGCATGGCTGAAAAGGGTAGAGGCAGAGTAGGAGAATACGGATCCGGCCCGGGAAAACCTTCCCCGGGCCGGAAATGACGGCATTCAATCGGGGATGAATGCGTATCAGGGGGTGCGGAGCGCGTCTTCGAGCACGGTCTTCTGGGTCGTGCGCTCATCCTTCTTCGTCTTGATGATGCGCGCGGGAACGCCCGCGACGACGGCGCCGGCCGGAACGTCGCTGATGACGACGGAACCGGCGGCGACGACCGCGCCTTCGCCCACGTGGATGCCTTCGATCACGACGGCGTTCGCGCCCACGAAGCAGTTGTCTTCAATAATGACGGGCTTCGCGGAAGCAGGCTCAACCACGCCCGCGAGCACGGCGCCTGCGCCGATGTGGCAGTGCTTGCCCACCGTCGCGCGGCCGCCCATGACGACGCCCATGTCGATCATGGTGCCTTCGCCGATCACGGCGCCGATATTGATGATGGCGCCCATCATGACGACCGCGCCGTCGCCGATCGTGACCTGGTCGCGGATCACCGCGCCCGGCTCGATGCGGGCGTTGATGTTCTTGAGGTCAAGAAGGGGAATGGCCGAATTGCGGCAGTCGTTTTCAATGACCATGTCGTCGATCCTGTCCTTGTTCGCTTCAAGGATGGGACCGAGAACCTTCCAGTCGCCGAAGACCACCTTGTCGCCCGCGCCGAAGACCTGGGCCGTGCCGTAGTCGATCGGAGCCTTTTCACGGATCGTGATCTTCACGGGGGTCTTCTTCTCAGCCGTGGCGATGTAGTGAATGATTTCCTGGGCGTTCATCATTTGGGTAAATTTCCTCTTGGAATCGGGTTGCGTAAAAGTTTGATTTTGTCCGGGGACTGTGAGCGTTCGGTATTTCTCTCAGGAGAAAAGGAGGTCGTCCATGGTGTACCAGCCGGGCGCCCGGTCCTTCAGCCGCTCGCCCGCCTTGATGGCGCCGAGCGCGAAGATGCGGCGGGATTCCGCACGGTGGGTGAGGGAGAGCTCCTCGTCGGGTCCGAAGAAGGAAACCGTATGGACGCCGGCAACGGTGCCGCCTCTTACGGCATGGACGCCGATTTCGTTCCCCTCGCGCTTCATCATGCCCTCGCGGCCGTAGACCGTGCGGCGCTTGCCTTCCGGGTCGATGGCCCGGAGGAGGAGCTTAGCCGTTCCGCTCGGGGCATCAGCCTTCATGCGGTGATGGGTTTCGACGATTTCAATGTCGAAGTCGTCGCCTAAGAGCTTCGCGGCTTGAGCCGACAGGTGCTTGAGAACCGCCACGCCCACTGAATAGTTGGCCGAAAGAATCACCGGAGCGCATTCGGCGAGCGAGCGGATTTCGGCAGCCTCTTCGGCGCTGTACCCGGTAGTGCCGCAGACGAGCGCTGCGCCCGTTCTGCGGATATAGGCCGCGACGGCAGGGAGCGCCGCGGGGGAGGAGAAGTCAATGAGCGCGTCGACCCGGCCGAGGTTCGCGAGTTCATCAATATTCTCGGCGAGGTAGGCGCCTGCGACTTCAATACCGCGCTCTTCGGCGCAGGAGGCGATCATTTTTCCCATTCGGCCCATGCCGACGAGCGCGATTTTCATGGTGAATCCTTTTTCCTGGATGTGTGTGTCCGAATCTGAAGCTCAGATGAGGCCCGCAGCCGCCATCGAGCGGCGCAGCGTCTCGCGGTGGGCTTCCGTCATCGGGCAGAGGGGGAGACGGTAGCCGCCGACGTCCTTCCCCATCAGGTTGAGGGCTTCCTTCACGGGGATGGGGTTGACTTCGATGAAGAGGTCGTTCGTGACTTCGAGGAGCTTCAGCTGCAGGTCGCGCGATTCCTTCACGCGACCTTCGAGAAAGTCCATCACCATGCGGTGGGTTTCTCTCGGGGCGACGTTAGCGAGCACCGAAATGACGCCCGAAGCGCCGAGCGCGAGCATCGGAACGATCATGTCGTCGTTGCCCGAATACATGACGAAGTCGTCGGAGAGGTAGCGGGCAATCTTCGCCGCATAGGAAATGTTGCCGCTCGCTTCCTTGATGCCGATGATGTTGGGGTGCTTCGAGAGGCGCGCTACGTTGGCTTCCGAAATCGAGCAGCCCGTGCGGCCCGGGACGTTGTAGAGAATGCAGGGAATCTTCACCGCATCGGCGACCGTCGCGAAGTGGCGGTAGATGCCTTCCTCGTTCGCCTTGTTGTAGTAGGGCGTGATGATGAGGAGGCCGTCGGCTCCGAGGCGCTCGAAGGCGAGCGACTTCTCAAGCATGGTGCGGGTGTCGTTCGAGCCCGAACCGCAGATCACCGGAATGCGGCCCGCGACGCGCTTCACCGTGTACTCGCAGACGGCGTTGTCCTCTTCGTGCGACATGGTGGAGGATTCGCCGGTCGTGCCGAGGATGACGAGCGCATCGGTTTCGTTTTCGAGGTGAAAGTCAATGAGTTCGCCCAACTTCTCAAAGTTGACGGAACCGTCTTCATTGAAGGGTGTGACGAGAGCAACGAGGGAGCCGCGTACGGGGATTCTGGACATGATGGATTTCGCTCTGAAGGGTTGAGGGTCTGGTCCTGAACGACCGTGAGGAAGCTATTGTGCCTGAAAGGGCGGAAGCGACCCGGGGAGAGCGGCGCTGGGAATGAAAACTCGTGCTCCCCCGCGGCGCATAAAAGAAAAGCGCCAGCAAGGTTGCAAGAGCCTTTCTGGCGCAAAGCGGCAAAGCAGGCAGAGCGCTTAATGCCGCAGATTGACCGGAAAGATAGCGCAACTGCCGGGATGCTTCATTCGTCTCTTAATGAAGCCGATTCCCACCGATTGGCAGACAGTCCCGCAGGTATCTCCTGCGGACCCATCTGCGGTCCCTGCCGGGAGAAGCCGCAGATTCGGCGGTTTTGCCTCGCTTCGGGATCCCTGCCTGCCGGCTCATCCGAAGCTTCTCGCAACCGCACCTCTATCGTTCGTATCTCTAACCTTATCAGATGAAGCCGCCCGGGATAGCGGCCTGAGAGTAAAGAGAAGTGCTTATATCGGTCGATCCGGATTAAGCGACAGCTTCCCCGGGCGTCGTCCGAAAGCAGAGATCAGCGCGAGAGGAGCGCTGCGGGCGGCTCTTTCCCGAACCACTTCTGGTAGATCTTCGAGAATTCGCCCGACGCCTTGATGGCGCTGAGGCCCGAGTTGATGCGCTTCAGGAGCTCGGTATTGCCCTTTTTGACCGCAATGCCGAGATTCTCTTCGGTGAGCGCCACGGGGAGCGACAGCACTCGCCCCTTCCCCGCAACGGCTGCGTAGTAGTCGTTCGTCGGAATGTCGTTGATGACGGCGTCGACGCCCTTGTTCCTCAATTCAAGGAAGCATTCGTTCAACTGGTTGAAGACCCGGACGCGGGCGTTCGGGATCTTTCTCGCGGCTTCTTCGCCCGTGGAGCCGATGGAGACGGCGAGGAGCTTCCCTTCAAGGTCCTTGGCCGTGCGGATCGTCGTGTTGTCGATGTTGACCACGACGCCGAGGCCCGCAATGTAGTAGCGGTCTGAGAAGTCGACGCTCTTCGCGCGCTCCGGCGTAATCGTGATGTCGTTGATCGCGATGTCGATGTTTCCGGTCTTCAGGGCCGGAATGAGGCCGTCAAACGCAATGTTGCGCACCTCGACATTGAAGCCTTCGGCTTTCCCGATCGCGCGGATCACGTCGACGTCGAAGCCAACATACTGGCCCGTCGCGGAATCGCGGGAGCCGAAGGGCGGATAGGCGGCATCCATGCCGGCAACGAGAAGGGGCTTTGAACCGGTCGCTGCCGAGAGCGGAGAGAAGGCGGCAAGGCCCGCGGCGGCGGAGCCGAGGGCGAAAAGTTTGAGGAGCGTGCGTTTGTGCATCGCAGATGTCCGGAAGAATAGAAGTGTTCCTCGAAACATACCGTAGCCGGCATGCTCATGCCGGACGCCTGTCGAGAGGTATTACGCTCCGGATCAAGAAAGCGTTCGGAAGCGGAGGCTCCGGTCCGTGAACATCGTCCTTTTGGAATAGAACTATTCGCCTTCGCGGGCCAGATCCACCCATTCATTGGGCGGCGCAGCCTTCTCGAGCTCGGAAAGCTTAAGGCGCGCCACGGTCTCTGCCGCTCCTCCCGCGGGATGGCGTTCGGGCAGCGACCTGAGGGACTCGTCAAAATAGATCGGAACGCCTCGCTTTGCCCCGATCGGCGTCATGCTGCCCGGGCCGTGCCCGGTCATTTCGAGGCGCTCTTCCGAAGGTATGAACTTCATGCTTTCCTGGAAGCGCCTGCGGAATTTTTTGCCATCAACCCGAGGGGCCCCCGCGAGCACGATGAGCGCCGGCCCGGAAAGGAGCTTTACGGCCATGGTTTTGGCAATGAGCCTCGGCTCGCACCCGAGAAGCCGAGCGGCATCGGCTACGGTCGGGGTGGCGTCCTTCTCAAAGAAGACGATCCGGTCGAGGAGCCCGAGCGGTTCGAGCGCTTGTTGAACGGAAGCGAGCGTCATGATTATCTGGAGATTCTGGTTCTGGCTGGACAGATATTTCGGAAAGGCCGTGTCGGGCCTGCCTCGTCCGGGCTATGAAATCAGTACATGGTAATCCTTCTGAAGCCGCTGATTCTGTTCGCCTTCAATCTGCCGGCGGCGTTCAATGTACCAGTCGACGAAGGTGCGCACGCGCTTCAGGCCCGCGGCTTCCGTCGTGGTGCCGATGTAGTTTTCAAGGTTCGGCACATGCCAGCCGTCCAATACCGGCACCAGGTCGCCCTTCACGATGTCCGCAAAGCAGTGGTGCGCCGGGAGGTCGAGAATGATGCCTGCTCCGGCGATGGCGGCAGCCTTGGCTGACAGAATGTTGTTGAAGCGGATTTCGGACTTGAAGCGGTAGGAGACCTCGTCGCGGCCGAGTTGCAGGATTGCCGGATGTTCGCGGCAGTCGCCCGTGAAGAGGATGCCCGAGTGCGAGGAGAGGTCCGCGGGCTTTTTGGGGAACCCCCGTTCGCTGAGATATTCGGGCGAGGCGCAGGCGACGAAGAGAGAGCGCGTCACCCAGTGTTCGACCAGCCACTTCTTTCTCACGGGCCCGTAGTAGAGCATGACGTCGCAGTCGCCCTTCATGTAGCCCGCGGACGCGTGGTCCACCGTCACGTCGAACGATACCTCGGGACAGATCTTCAGAAAGTCGACGAGCATCGGGACGATCTCATGCTGCATGAAGCCCGGCATGCAGCCGAGCCGGATGCTCCCCAAGAGCGAATCCTGATTGCGGGCCAATTTCCCAAGACGGTCCTCAAACTGCTTGAGAAGGGGCTCGAGCGACGCCTGGGCTTCAAGCGCAAACTGCGTGGGCGTGATGCGGCGGCCCGAGCGCGAGAGAAGAGGCCTTCCCACTTCCTCCTCGAGTCCGGCGATGATGCGCGAGAGCTGCGCACGGTCCATGCCGTTTCTGATCGCCACGCGGGAAATTGCGCCCTCGCGGAGCACTTCAAAGAGAAGCTTCCAGACGTCAAGATCATACCGGTGCTGGGGCATTGGAATAATCCCTGATAGAGACGAATACGAACAAATTTTCGTGAGCGATTCGTCACGGAAAAACATGCCCGAATTGTAAAGGCTGAAGGCCGGTTTGAACGTGCATCAGGAAAAACCACATGCCGCTGCGAGCGGGACTGCAGTCATTTCAAATCGTGTTATTTACATCACGTATTACCGTGTTTATTTTGTTGCTCAATGTGTGTCGGATGGAGCATATAGTAGAGGTATGAAAAGAGATCCTCGCGCGATCTTTGAGCGGCGGATCGGTCAGGTTTATTTTGCATGCTCCCGATTCATGCAGAGCGCATCTTGATTCGGTTTTACGCCCTTCAGGCATCGCGCCGGGGTCCTCCATTTCCCAGACCCCGCTCAACGGCGTCAAATTAAAAGGAGCAAAAAGGATGTCCTGCCTTTGCAAGTATCACGACGAACTCATCAGCACCCGTCGTCACCTTCACACCATGCCTGAAGAGGGCTGGAGCGAATTCACGACGACGGCATACATCGTCGAGAAGCTGCGCAAGCTCGGCTATGAAGTTCTGATGGGCAAGAAGGTAATCAACCCCGACAACTGCCTCGGCCGCAGCCAGAAGGTGGTCGAAGCGGGCCTCGCCTACGCCCGCAAGAACGGCGTTTCCGAAGAGCTTCTGAAGGAAATGGACGGTCTCACGGGCTGCGTCGGCGTGATGGATACGGGCCGCCCCGGTCCCACGCTCGCGATCCGCTTCGACATCGACTGCGTGCCGGTGACCGAATCGACGGATGCCGACCATATCCCCGCGAAGGAAGGCTTCTGCTCGACCCGTCCGGGCCTTATGCATGCCTGCGGCCACGACGCCCATACCTCCACGGGCCTTGCCGTCGCGCACTGGTTTGCCGACCACAAGGACGAGATGAAGGGCAAGCTCAAGATTCTCTTCCAGCCGGCTGAAGAAGGCGTGCGCGGCGCTGCCGGCATGGCCGCTTCGGGCATCGTCGACGATGCGGACTATTTCCTCGGCGCTCACATCGCCATGATGTGCAAGACGGGCGAACTCTCCGTCAAGCCCTACGGCTTCCTCTGCACGACGAAGCTCGACGTCACCTACACGGGCCGTCCGGCTCACGCGGGCGTTGAACCCAATGCCGGCCGCAACGCCATGGCCGCCGCCTGCAACGCGTTCGTGCAGCTTCTCGGCATTGCCCGCCACGGCTCCGGCATGACCCGCATCAACGTGGGCCAGCTCATCGCCGGCGAAGGCCGCAACGTGATTCCGTCGCATGCCCTCATGAAGATGGAAGTCCGCGGCGAAACGGGCGACATCAATCAGTACATGTACGACGCTGCTGTCGCCATCATCAAGGGCTGTGCAATCAGCCAGGGCTGCGAATACAAGATTGAGAAGATGGGCGAAGCCGTCGACCTCACGAACGATGAAGAGCTCGTCGACGTCCTCACGAAGGCCGGTGAAGCCGTTGAAGGCATGACCGTCCGCAAGGACCCGATGAACTTCGGCGGCTCCGAAGACGCCACCATCCTCGCGCGCCGCGTTCAGGCGCACGGCGGCAAGGCTGCGCTCTTCGTGATCGGCGCGAACCGTCCGTCCGGCCACCACACCTCGAAGTTCGACATTGACGAAAAGGCGCTGGATCAGGGCCTCGCCGTCTGGACGAACGCCGTGAAGGAAATCCTCGGCTGATAGCACCCTGAGGAAAGCTTCTCTCCTCCCGGGGAGAAGCTCCTCAAAAGAAAAGCGGCGCGAAGCTCCGGCATCAACGGAGTTCCGCGCCGCTTTGCGTTCGGGGAGTGCAGGTTCTCCGGGTCTCAGGCGGACGGCAGCGCCTCCGCAAAGGGACCGGTCGAAAAGTCCTTCGCCATGCTTCGCGCCATTGCCACGAGCCGCATGAGGGCGGGCGAAGCCGTGGAGAGCGAGGGAAGCGCAATCCCGAGCGTCACGCGCTCCTGAGGCGAGAAGGGCTTCAGCACCACATTGCCCTTGAGGTTGATGCTCTGGAGGCGGTTGTTGACCGAAACGCCGAGCCCCGCATTCACCATCGCGTAGGCGGAATAGGGGTCGTTGGTGATGAGGTGCGTTTTGGGAGCCGTTCTATGGCGCGTGAAGAAGTCGTCGATGTCGGTGTTGTGGTGCACGCGCGGATAGATGAAGGGCTCTTTCGTGATGTCTTCGGCCGTCACCGTATCGCGGCTTGCAAGGGGATGCTCCGGCGGAAGCCAGGCGACGAATTCCGTTTCCATCAGCGGGAAGAAGTCCCCGTCATAGGAATGCTGCGAGAGAAAAGCGCAGTCGAGGGTGCCGTCCTTCAAGCGCGTGACGAGTTCCTGATCGGTGCCTTCAACGGTGGAGAGCGTAATCGCCGGGTAGGCGTCGGAGAAGTGCTTGAGAAGTGGCGGGAGCCACGTGGTCGAGATGCTGAAGTAGCTCCCGATCGTGAGTTCGCCCATGACGAGGCCCTTCACGGCGGCAATTTCCTCATGAACGCGCTTTTCCGCGAGAAGGAGCTCTCTCAGGCGCGCAATAACGGGTTCCGCTCCCTTGGCGGGGACGACGCCTCTGCGTCCGCGAAGAAGGAGCGTCGTTTTGAGCTCATCCTCGAGGGATGTGATCTGGCGGTTGAGGCCCGACTGCGTCATGCCGAGCTTTTCTGCAGCAAGCGAAAAACTTCCTGCCTCTATGGCAGTGATGAGGTAGGAAACCTTTTCGAGATTCATGACAGACAAACTCCGCGGTAAATTTGCGCCGGAACAAAAAAGCACATCGATTGTACGCATTTCCAATTCGAATAGCGATGACCGTTTTCAAGCCGGGATCCCGCATAATTTCTAGGGAAGAGCAGAATTTTGTCCCTGTTCTGAGAAGAGTTCCGGGAGGAGCGGAAATGTCGGCAGCGCCATCAGAAAAATCCCCTGTCGAACCGAGAGATTGGTCGAGGGCTGAAGTGAAGGACGGCGTCTGCACGATCATCCTCATTCTCACGAAGGTTGAGCAGCTTTTCGATACGGATGTGCCGGTTCCGAGCGAATTCGTTGCGCTCGACAGCGACGTGCTCGGTTTCTTCACGAGCACCATCAAAAAGCACCACAAAACGTGCCGCGAATTCCGGTTCATCGTCCGGCTTCCCGAACAGGCGCTCCGAGAAGTCGAGCCCTACATGCGTACGAGCGTTGATCTGACGCTCAAGGGATATTTCCTCGCGCGGGAGAAAAGAATCGCGGAGCGCCTTCATGAGCATTTTCAGGACGTCTGGAAGATGTTCAGCTTCGGCTTTGCCTTCATGCTTGCCTGCACGCTGCTGAGAGCCTATTTCGCGCCCGAAGAGGTCCATTCGCTCATGAGTTCCTTCCGGGAAGGCCTTCTCGTGATCGGCTGGGTGGCGCTCTGGAAGCCGGGTGAGAAGCTCCTCTTCAACTGGTGGCCGTTGAAGCGCGAACTTGTCTCCTGGCACAAGCTCTCAAAAATGGAAATGAAGGTCGAGACCTTCGAAGCGACATAATCTGACGTTTCATTCTCTAGGATAACCATAGAAGAAAGCCGAACGGTTTCCCCTGGCGCTTCTGAGCCTGGGGAGATGCGGCTTCAAAAAAAAGGGGGCGTCCCGAATGGGATCACCCCCGAAGGTTCAGCTGATTTCGTCAGCTTTTTTAGGCTCTGATCACATGATCAGAAGGTATAGCGAACGCTTGCCTTGAGTGCATGATTTCCGCGGTCTTCCGCACCGAAGCCGAAACGGTAGTCAAGGCCCAGGGACAAATTGCCGCTCACGGCAGAAACGCCGAACTGAGCGCGGCCGAGCGCATCGTCGATCATGTCCGATGCGACATTCACGCCTGCAATGGTCGCATCAACCTCCTTGTCGCCGAGCTGCGGGACGACCGAGAGATCGAACCTCGGCACAACAGTCCAGCCTTCAGCGCTGAAGTTCGTGCTGACGGCAACGCCGACAGGCGATTCAACGAGATTCACGTCGCTCGTGTCGCGATCCTCAAGATCATCCGAGGAGATCCGCGAGTAGCGAAGGCCGATGTAGGGGACTACCTGAATGCCGGCATCGTATGCGAGGTAATCCACCCGAACGCCGAAGGTATAAGCAGAAGCATCAACCTTCTCATGAGCGTAAGCGCCCTTGAGATCATTCGTGGAGGCAAGATAGCCGGCATCTGCCTTGAGGCTCAGCTTCCCAAAATCATGGGCGGCGTAGGCGGCAAGGCCCCAGAAGTCGGCGTCATTCTTCTGCGAGAAGACCGACTCCTCAGCTTCCGCATCCGCAGTTCCGACCGTAAGGGCCGCACCGAACCGAGTGCCGTTCGCGGCGGCATAATCGCCGCCGAGGACGCCCCCGTAAAGGTCGGCGCTGTAGCCTGAGCTACCGTAGAGCGTATCAGCCTTCGTGCGGGAAGCATAGACATCTGCCCAGACGCTGAAGCCATCGCGCGGTGCTTTTTCAAGCATGCGGCGGGCAAGCGAATCCGTGAATTCAGCCAGAGCATCGTAAAGAACGTTGTAGATGCCGGACGTGACGGCCACATTCGCGAATTCCTGAACGGCATCCTCACCGGCAGCTGTCAGATGGTAGCCCTCGGCATCAACCGTGGAGAGGCGGTCATCTGAGCCTATCCGATCAAGGAAGCCCGCCGTAAAAGCGCTCATGCCCTGCTCATAGAGCCCCGAAATGATCCTGCTCCCGGTGCTCGTGGGATCCGCGAGCGCGAGGACGTTCGCAGTAACCGTTCCCTTACCGGAGTCGACCGTGAAGGTCACGAACTTGTTCTTCGTGAAGAACCTGAAAGTCGGCTAATGCTTACTCAGAGTCTTCTGCCGGAAGGGTCTCTTCCAGATCCTTTGCATTAAAGGTCTGCACTTCTTCGGAATAAAGCATCTTCAGGAACAGCTGATCGCGTTTGATCATCTCGGTCGACCAACGCTTTCTGGCGAACTCATTCTGCACCGTCACTGTTTCCACACAATTAAACCATGCCATCAATCCGCGCAGTGTTGTTGCCTCAAGCCACTTTCGCACGCCGTCGCAGGCTTTGCGATCCTGTTGCGTAAGACTTTCGTCAGCGGCAAGCCTGGCCGCTTCGAGCCGGACCTTGTTGATGGCAGTCTGCAGATAGAAGTGGTACCCCAGAGCTACCATCCTGCACAATTCCTTGCCGCGAACCTTTCGCATGCTCCAGACTCGAGCCCGGTCGCCGTCGAGTTCGCTTTTACTGACTCGATACGATTCTTCGATGCGGTTGCGCATGCGGTAGCGCTTGAGCGTAACCCA
>NZ_WEHX01000005.1 GCF_009183815.1 Sutterella seckii
TGCGGGAGTAGCTCAGTTGGTAGAGCGCAACCTTGCCAAGGTTGAGGTCGCGAGTTCGAGACTCGTCTCCCGCTCCAGATTTTTAGAGAAGGGGAAGTCGATAGGCTTCCCCTTTTTTCCTGTAAGGCTTCGGAATAAAAATATCTGATCTCCGGCTGAGATTTTTCTGGAGATTTGATAAAATCCGCCGCTTGCTGCATGTACCCGGAAGGGAACCTGCAGTGCAATCATGGAATTCCGTGTTCTGGAACGAGTGCCTGGTCACGGAAGCAAATTTTTTCGACACTCGCTTAAACCTACGTGGGGTTAGCCATGGCTGTTCAGCAGAATAAGAAATCGGTCGCCCGTCGCGGCAATCGCCGTGCTCATGACTTCTTGAAGAATCCTCCGACGGCTGTCGAAGCGACGACCGGCGAAGTCCATCGTCGTCATCACATCAGCCCGACCGGCTTCTATCGCGGCAAGAAGGTCATCGCGACGAAGCAGGACGAATAATCCTGGCTGAGGCTGAGCCCTGAACGTTCAGATTCAATAGAAGCCTCGCGCGAAGATGCCGCGCGCACCCCACGGTGATTGTGCTCGACGCAAGAGGCTTGGAAGCTGACGCGTGATTCGAAGGCCAAGAATTACGAGGGCGCAGAAAAGCGAAAAAAGAGGGATCCCTGACGGGGTCCCTTTTTTTATGGCCGGATGACGGAAATACCAAGTAGACGCTACGCCGTGAGGGCGATGAGAACGCCGTTCCCGCAGAAATCTGTACGTGTAATATCTATTGATTCAGATAATTACCGGTACGGCCGCCACATGAGCATGTATTCACGCATTGCCGCAACGGGCTCTGCGCTTCCGAAGACTCGGATCTCCAATGCCGAGCTAGCGACCCGCCTCGCATCGATCGGGGTGGAAACCAATGACGAATGGATTCGCACGCGTACGGGCATTGAAGCCCGGCGCTTCGCAGATCCTGCACTCGGTGAAACAACCACAGAATTAGCTGCCGCAGCTGCGAAGGAGGCGATGGAGCGCGCTCATTTCGAGCCGGATTCCATCGATCTCATCGTGGTTGCGACCACGACGCCCGACATGGTCTTCCCGTCGACGGCCGCGCACGTTCAGTCGATGCTCGGCTGCACCGGGTGCGCGGCGTTTGACGTTCAGGCCGTGTGTGCGGGCTTTATTTACGCCCTCAACGCAGCGGACGCGATGCTCCGCGCCGGTCCTTATCGCCGCGCGCTGGTTGTCGGCGCCGAAACCATGTCCCGCGTGATCGATTTCAACGATCGATCCACGTGCGTTCTTTTCGGCGACGGTGCGGGTGCGGTTGCCCTCGAGGCGAGCGACGCGCCGGGGATTCTCGCTGCCCGCATGTATGCCGACGGGCGCTACGATGAAAAGGTGCTCGGACTTACCGCCTGCCTGAGCAACGGCCGGATTGCCGGCTCGCCCTACATCAATATGGACGGCAGGCAGGTATTCAAGCTCGCTGTCGACGGCCTCACGGGATCGGCAGAAGAGGTGGCGCGTCTTGCCGGCGTCTCTCCCTCGGAAGTGAAGCTTTTTGTTCCCCATCAGGCAAATCTGCGCATCATGACGATGGTCGCGAAGAAGCTCGGAATCCCTGATGAGGCGATGGTGAGGACCGTGAGCGAGCACGGCAATACCTCCGCCGCAAGCGTTCCTCTGGCGCTCGACGCTGCCGTGAAGGAAAACCGCGTGAAGGACGGCGACCTTGTGCTTCTGCAGGCGGTAGGCGCCGGCATGGCCTGGGGATCGGCAATTCTCAAGTGGCGTGCAAACGTCTGATAGTCTCTTTTTCATTCTTTACTAGGAGCCTGGACTATGCGTCTAGCTTTTGTCTTCCCCGGCCAGGGCAGCCAGTCTGTCGGCATGCTGAACGGCTTTTCCGGCAACGAGGTTGTTGAGGACTACGTGCGGCGCGCGGATGCGGCGCTCGGTTTCCCGATCTCAAAGCTGATTGCGGAAGGACCTGCTGAAGAGCTCGGCCTTACCGTCAACACGCAGCCCGCGCTGCTCACGGCAAGCGTCGCGTTTTATGAAGCCTGGCTCGCTGCCGGCGGCATGAAGCCCGAAGTGATGGCCGGCCACTCGCTCGGCGAATATTCCGCACTGACTGCTTCCGGCGTTTTCGGCTTCGAAGAAGCTGTGAAGCTCGTGCGCTTCCGTGCCGAAGCGATGCAGAGCGCCGTTCCCGTTGGCGTCGGCGGCATGTGCGCCGTGATCGGCCTCTCCGACGCGGATGTGCTTGAATGCTGCGCGGAAGCTTCTAAAACGGGGCCGGTGGAAGCCGTCAACTTCAATTCTCCCGGCCAGGTTGTCATCGCGGGCGAAAAGAAAGCCCTCGCGAAGGCGATTGAACTCGTCAAGGCTAAAGGCTGCCGCCGCGCTATTGAACTTGCCGTTTCGGGTCCCTTCCATTCGAGCATGCTGAAGCCCGCGGGCGAAAAGCTTGCCGCCCGGCTTGCGGAAGTCGAGCTGTCCGTGCCGGAAATTCCCGTTATCGCCAATGTGGACGTTAAGACGCATGCCGATCCGGCTGAAATCCGCACGGTGCTCGCCGAGCAGGTTTCCTCGCCAGTGCAGTGGGTGAAGACCATCCAGAAGATGGCGGCCGACGGCGTCACGGACATCGTCGAATGCGGTCCGGGGAAGGTCCTCCAGGGCCTCATCCGCCGCATTGCGCCTGAAATCCGCATCTACGGCATTTCGGATGCGGCGACGCTGGCCGCCGCGCTCGAGAAGCTGAAGGCCGCGCAGTAAGCCCCGAATTCAAAGGAAATAAGGATCTTAAAAATGGAAAAGATGATTTTTGCTGCCGACGCGCTTGCCGGCCAGGTGGCCCTTGTGACGGGCGCTTCCCGCGGCATCGGCGCTGCGGTCATGGAAGCCTTCATGAAGGCGGGCGCCTACGTCGTCGGTACGGCGACCTCTGAAGCGGGCGCGCAGAAGATTACCGAGCGCGCAGAGGCGCTCGGCGGCTCCGGCAAGGGCATCGTGCTTAATGTCTGCGATGCGGCGGCTTCCCAGAAGGCTGTGACCGACCTCGTGAAGGAAAAGGGCAGAATCGACATTCTCGTCAACAATGCCGGCATCACGAAGGACGACCTTGTTCTTCGCATGAAGGACGACGCCTGGGAAGACGTGATTGAAACGGATCTCACGGCAGCCTTCCGGCTCGCCCGCGCCTGCGTTCGTCCGATGATGAAGCAGCGCTCCGGCCGCATCATCTCCATGGGTTCCGTTGTGGGCGCCATGGGCAATGCCGGTCAGGTGAACTATGCCGCCGCCAAGGCGGGCCTCATGGGCATGACGAAGGCGCTTGCGCGCGAAATCGGTTCGCGCGGCGTGACGGTCAACTGCGTCGCCCCCGGCTTCATCGATACCGACATGACGAAGGATCTTCCTGAGGATCATCGCGAAGCGCTCCTCAAGCAGATCGCCCTCGGTCGCCTCGGTCAAACGGATGACATCGCCAATGCCTGCCTCTACCTCGCATCGCCTGCGGGCGCCTATCTGACGGGCGTTACGCTCCATGTGAACGGCGGCATGTTTATGGGCTGATTTTCAAAAGCACCTCAGAAAGGCTTTTGCTAAAATCACCGGATAAACTTTTTTCAACCCTGCCTGCTCCATAAGCACGGGGTTTTCCCAAAGTGAAATCAACCCCTACGGAGTGAAATTAAAAATGGACGAAATCGAACAGAAGGTCAAGAAGATCATCGCCGAACAGCTTGGCATCAAGGAAGAGGACATCAAGAACGAATCCTCCTTCATCGAAGACCTCGGCGCCGACAGCCTGACCACCGTTGAAATGTCCCTCGCTCTCGAGGACGCTTTCGGCATTGAAATCCCTGACACCGAGCAGGAAAACCTCCGCACGGTTCAGCAGGCTGTTGACTTCGTCAAGGCTGCCGTCAACAAGTAATCGGCATTCTCTCTAGAGAGAGCCGGCCTGTGCGCTTCTGCAAAGAGGAATTTCGGACTTCGGAGTCATCCTCATAGGAAGGCCAGGCATCAGCGGGACTCGGTAACGGGTCCCGCTTTGTTTGCGGGGACAGGGATATCCCGAGTTTCTGCTAATCCATCCGTCGGAGCTTCTGGATGCTCAGGGCGGGAAGCAAGGAGTTTTTGGAAATGATGAATCGCCGCGTAGTCGTGACCGGCCTCGGCATGGTCTCCCCCCTTGGCGCGGATCTCGCGACAAGCTGGAAGAATGCGCTTGAAGGCAAGAGCGGCATCGGCCGCATCACCGCCTTTGATCCTTCAGAATTCGGCTGCCAGATTGCAGGCGAAGTGAAGGATTTTGACGCCGCGAAGTATCTCGGCGTCAAGGAAGTCCGCCGCTTCGACCGCTTCGTGCATTTCGGCGTTGCCGCCGGCCTGATGGCGCTTGAGGACTCCGGCCTCGAGATCACCGAGGAAAACGCTCCGATGACGGGCGTTGCGATCGGTGCGGGCATCGGCGGTCTTCCCTCCATCTGCGCCAACAACGACGCGATGGTGAGCCGCGGTCCCCGCCGCATTTCTCCCTTTATGATCCCGGGCTGCATCATCAACATGGTTTCGGGTCAGCTCGCCATCATGAAGGGCCTGAAGGGCCCCAACATTGCGCACGTCACGGCCTGCTCGACGGGTCTTCACGCCATCGGCGAGGCGATGTACATCATTGCCCGCGGCGATGCGGACGTGATGATTGCGGGCGGCGCTGAAGCGACGGTCTGCAAGCTGGGCATCGGCGGCTTCGACGCCATGCACGCGCTTTCGCGCCGCAACGACGAGCCTGAGAAGGCTTCCCGTCCGTTCGACGTCGACCGCGACGGCTTCGTGATGGGCGAGGGTTCGGGCGTTCTCGTTCTCGAGGAGCTTGAGCACGCCAAGGCACGCGGCGCGAAGATTTATGCCGAAGTCGTGGGCTACGGCCTCTCGGGCGACGCGCATCACATCACGACGCCTGCCACCGACGGTCCGGTCCGCTGCATGCGCATGGCGCTTCGCCATGCCGGCATGAACCCCGACGACATCGACTACCTCAATGCGCACGGCACCTCCACGTCCGTGGGCGACGCCAACGAAGTGAAGGCGATCCGCGAGGTCTTCGGCGAACACGCGAAGAAGCTTGTCGTCAACTCCACCAAGTCGATGACGGGTCACCTTCTCGGCGGCGCGGGCGGCATCGAGTCCGTCTTTTCCGTCATGGCCGTTGCCGAACAGGTTTCGCCCCCGACCATCAACCTCGACAAGGTTGATCCGGAGTGCGAGGGGATCGACTTCTGCGCCAACCAGGCAAGAAAGATGACGATCCGCGCGGCGATGAAGAATTCCTTCGGCTTCGGCGGCACGAATTCGACGGTGATCTACAAGCGCTACGAAGCCTGATTGCCGCGTTGAAAACGCGCTGATTTCGGAAAGGACGTCTTCTCATTACGGGGAGGCGTCCTTTTTCTCTTGCGGGCGAGAGAAGGGTGCCGCATCTGCTGTAAAATCCCGGATTCCGGGGATTTTTGCCGCCTTGACTTAATTTGGAAAGCGCGGATTCCGAGCGCCCTGCAGACGGCCGCTCGATCTGATTATTCCTGATCGCTCGCCAACCGCCGAGCAATGATCTCGCCCCGACTGAACACCATTTCCCTGACGATGCAGAACATTCGCAACTTTTCGATCATCGCCCATATCGACCATGGCAAGTCAACGCTTGCCGACCGCTTGATTCAGCGCTGCGGCGGCCTCTCCGACCGTGAAATGAGCGAGCAGGTGCTCGACAGCATGGATCTCGAGAAGGAGCGCGGCATTACGATCAAGGCCCAGACGGCTGCGCTTCGCTACAAGGCGAAGGACGGAAAGGTCTATGAGCTCAACCTCATCGACACGCCGGGGCATGTTGACTTTTCCTATGAAGTGAGCCGCTCGCTCTCCGCCTGCGAAGGCGCGCTTCTCGTCGTCGATGCGACGCAGGGCGTTGAGGCGCAGACGGTTGCCAACTGCTACACCGCGATCGATCTCGGCGTTTCCGTGATTCCGGTCCTCAACAAGATGGACCTTGCGAGCGCGGATCCGATTGCCGCTGCCGAGGAAATTGAGGACGTGATCGGCATCGATGCGACGGATGCGATTCCCTGTTCTGCGAAGACGGGTCTCGGCGTCGACGAGATTCTCGAGCGCGTCGTGCGCGACGTTCCCGCGCCCAAGGGCGATCCTGAGTCGCCGCTCCAGGCCCTCATCATCGACTCCTGGTTCGACAACTACGTGGGCGTCGTGATGCTCGTGCGCGTGGTGAACGGCACGATCCGTCCGAAGGACAAGATTCAGCTGATGGCGACGGGCGCCACGCACCTCGTTGAACAGGTGGGCGTCTTCACGCCGAAGAGCAAGCTTCGCGATGCGCTCTCCGCGGGTGAAGTGGGCTTTGTTATTGCCGGCATTAAGGAACTGAAGCACGCCCGCGTGGGCGACACGGTGACGCTCGCCCAGAAGCCCGCCGAGAAGCCCCTTCCGGGCTTCAAGGCCGTGAAGCCTCAGGTCTTCGCGGGCCTCTTCCCGGTTGAGTCGAACCAGTACGATGCGCTTCGCGACGCGCTCACGAAGCTCCAGTTGAACGACGCGGCGCTGCGCTTTGAGCCCGAGAGCTCTCAGGCTCTCGGCTTCGGCTTCCGCGCGGGGTTCCTCGGGCTCCTTCACATGGACATCGTCCAGGAGCGTCTCGAGCGCGAATACAACATGGACCTCATCACGACGGCGCCTTCCGTCGTCTATGAGGTGCTCCTCACCGACGGCGAAGTGATTCAGGTTGAAAACCCCTCGAAGCTTCCTCCCGTCGACAAGATCGAGGAAATCCGCGAACCCATCGATTCGGTCACGATCTTCGTGCCCAACGAATTCGTGGGCGCCGTGATGAAGCTCTGCCAGGAAAAGCGCGGCATTCAGACAAATCTCGCCTATCACGGCCGTCAGGTGCATCTCACCTATGATCTCCCGCTCGCTGAAATTGTTCTTGACTTTTTCGACCGCATGAAGTCCTTGACGCGCGGCTATGCTTCCATGGACTATGAGTTCAAGGAGTACCGTGCGGCTGACGTCGTTCGAGTCGACATCCTCATCAACGGCGACAAGGTGGACCCGCTCTCCGCGATCATGCACCGCTCCAATGCGGTTCCCCGCGGGCGCGAGCTCGTGCAGCGCCTGAGAACGCTCATTCCCCGCCAGATGTATGAAGTCTCCATTCAGGCGGCAATCGGCGCCAACATCATCGCCCGCGAGAATGTGAAGGCGCTCAGAAAGAACGTTCTTGCGAAGTGCTACGGCGGCGACATCACCCGCAAGCGCAAGCTCCTTGAAAAGCAGAAGGCCGGCAAGAAGCGCATGAAGCAGGTGGGCAGCGTGGAGATTCCGCAGGAAGCCTTCCTTGCGATCCTCCAGACGGAAGAAAAGTAATTTTTTAAGAAGACTCAGATGAATTTTGCTCTGATCCTATTTCTCCTCTCGATCTTCACGGGCATTTTCTGGATTCTCGAGCGCGTGAAGTTTTATCCCGCCCGGGTGAGGAAGGCCGAGGCGCTCGCGAGCGAGTTCGAGGCTGCCAATCGCGAGGCGCTGCGCCGCGGCGAAGCTTCGGTTGCCGAGGAATACCGTGCGATCCGCGCCAGGGCGATTCGTCAGCCCTGGTGGCTCGAATACACCGCCGGGCTCTTCCCGGTGATTCTGGTGGTCTTCCTTCTGAGGAGCTTCCTCTTCGAGCCCTTCCGCATTCCTTCCGGGTCGATGCTGCCGACGCTCCACATCGGCGACTTCATCCTCGTCAACAAGTTCGACTACGGCATTCGTCTTCCGGTGTCGAACATGAAGGTGATCGACCTCGGCGCGCCGAAGCGCGGCGATGTCGTCGTCTTCCGCTATCCGATGGATGAGAACGTCGACTTCATCAAGCGCGTTGTGGGCGTCCCGGGCGACCGCGTGGAATACCGCGACAAGGTCGTCTACATCAACGGCGTCGAGCAGAAGCAGAGCGATCCGCGCGACTTCGTCGACGAATCCACAATGGTGACCCTTGACGAACGCGACGAGGATCTCGCGGGCGTCTCGCACCTCATGGCGCTCGACCACCGTCGTCCGAGCTGGGTTCCCATGCATGCCGTCATGAGAAAGGAAGAGACCTGCGACTACAACAATCGCGGCTTCGTCTGCACCGTTCCCGACGGGAAGTACTTCGTCATGGGCGACAACCGCGACAACAGCGAGGACAGCCGCTACTGGGGCTTCGTGCCTGACGAAAATCTGGTCGGCCGGGCTGTATTCATCTGGGCCAATTTCGGAGACATGACCCGCATCGGCAGCTTCCGCTGACCGAAATGGTTCCGAATGTGACCCCCAGGTATTAATAGAAGACTAAAAAGACATGCTTCCGCTTACAGAGCTCGAAGAACGCATCGGATATGAATTCACCGATAAAAAGCTCCTGAGGCGTGCGGTCACCCACCGCAGCTTCGCTCAGGAGCATAACGAGCGTCTGGAATTCTTGGGCGACTCGGTTCTCAACTGCGTCATCGGCTACGCGCTGTTTCTGCGCGACAAGCACTTCAACGAGGGCGAACTGTCGCGCGTGCGCGCAAACCTCGTCTGCGAGGGAACGCTCTTTGAGATTGCGACCCGAATCGATATTTCCTCATTTCTCTTCATGGGCGAAGGCGAAATCAAGACGGGAGGCGCTCACCGCCCGTCCATTCTCGCCGACGCCATGGAGGCGATTTTCGGTGCGGTTTTCCGCGAGGCGGGCTTTGAGACCGCTCAGCGCGTGATTCTGCATCTCTACGAGCCGATTCTCACGGCGCTCACGCCGGAGAAAATGAGCAAGGATCCGAAGACGCGCCTGCAGGAACTCCTTCAGGGCGAGCATCTTCCGCGTCCTGAATACGCGATCGTCAATACGACGGGCGCGGCGCATGAGCGTTCCTTTGAATGCGAGTGCCGCATCCATTCCCTCAACATCATTACGACCGGAAAGGCCGCAAGCCGCCGCGCTGCCGAACAGGCAGCCGCCGAGACGGCCCTTCAACTGGTGAAGGAGCGCTCGAAATGACTGAAGAGAACATGAACCCGCAGGAGCTCCCCGAAAAGGAGGAGCCCGCGGAATCGTCCGAGAGCGACTTTGAGGCGATGCTTGCCCGTGCGGGCGCGCTCAATTCCGTGAAGGTCCCCGAAGGCTTCCGCTGCGGCTACGTCGCGGTGGTGGGGCGCCCGAATGTCGGAAAGTCGACCCTCATCAACGCGCTTGTGGGCGAAAAGGTTTCGATCACCTCGAAGAAGCCCCAGACCACGCGCAACCGAGTGCTGGGCGTCCTCACGACCGAGATGGCGCAGTTCATCTTCGTCGACACGCCGGGCTTTCAGACGAAAGTAAAGACTCAGCTTACGCGCCGCATGAACCGCTCCGTCCGCTCGACCCTAGGCGAGGTGGACGCGATCGTGCTCCTTATCGAGTCCTCCGGCTGGCGGCCTGCGGACCTCGAGGTGCTTTCGCTCATCCCGAAGGACGCTTCGAACGTCATCCTCGCCATCAGCAAGACTGATCTTGCGAAGGACAGAAACGCGATGCTTCCCCTCATGGCCGATTCCATGAGGCGCTTCCCCTTTGCGTCCATCGTTCCGGTTTCGGCGGAGAAGCACCGTCAGCTCGACGACCTCCTGAAGGAGATCGAGAAGCTTCTTCCGGAAAGCATTCCGTACTTTGATCCCGAGCTCTACACGGACAAGTCGCCGCGCTTCATGGCGGCCGAAACGATTCGCGAGAAGGCCTTCAGGCTTCTGGGCGACGAGCTTCCCTACGGAACGGCGGTCACGATCGACCGCTGGAAGGAAACCGAGGAAAACGGCGAACGCCACGCGGACATCGTCGCCACGCTCATTGTTGACCGCGAGAGCCACAAGCCGATCGTGATCGGCGAAAAGGGCGCGAAGCTCCGTGAAATTTCGCGTCTTGCGCGAGCGGATATCGCCGAACAGCTCGGCTGCCCCGTGCACCTCGAAGTCTGGGTGCGCGTGCGCCGCGGGTGGTCCGACGACGTGAAGGCGCTGAAGACGCTCGGCTACGACTGATCTACTTCCATCACAAGCGGATCTTTCGTGACGGAACGTTCAGGAGCAGATAACCCGACGCCGGAGAAGAAGCTTCCCGAAGAGGCTTCTTCCCCGGCGCCTGCGCTCCGCGCAAAGCGCCGGGACGATGAGGAAAGCATCGCGCACCTCATCGGGAACGAGCGCGCAGCGCTCGAGATCCTTTCTGAAATTGAAGCCGAAAGCGATCGCCCGTCGGGAAGAAAGACCGGACGACCCGCCGGGCAGCCCGCCTTCATTCTGCACACCTACCCCTGGAGCGAATCGAGCCTTGTGCTCGACGCCTTTACCGCGCGCTTCGGGCGGCTCCTCCTCATTGCAAGGGGCGCGAAGCGCCCGGGCTCCACGCTTAAAGGGATGCTGATGCCCTTTGTTCCGCTGAAGCTTTCCTGGACGGGACGCAAGGAAGCGAAGATCCTTACGCGGGCGGACTGGCTCGGCATTCTTCCGCCCCTGAGAGGAGAAGCGCTCCTTTCCGGGTTTTACGTGAACGAACTTCTCATGCGGCTCACTGAGCGAGAGGACGTCCATCCCGGGCTCTTTCCGGCCTACGTGCGCGTGCTTGAAGCGTTGACGCTCCCCGATCCTGCTGCTCAGCAGCGGGGCTTGAGGCGCTTTGAGGCGGAGCTCCTTCGCATCTGCGGCTGGCAGGTGCTCATTTCCGAGGGCGAGGATGCGCCGAGGTTTGCGCTCCGCTCAACTGGTGACCTTGCCGGCGTTTCCGGAACGATCGGGAATGAAATCCGCACGTGGGAGAGACGTGATGTGCTCGACGTCCTCGCAGGACGACTCGAACGCCCGGAAGCGCTCCGTGCCGCGCGGGAAATCTACCGCGAGGCGATTGAGCTGAGGCTTGACGGCCGGCCGCTCAGGACGCGGCGCGTGCTCGCGGAACTGAAGCGCCTCTGACGGTTTTTCTCTCCGTCATTCCGGGAAACAGACGGATACTTCCGTGTCTTTGGGCGCGTGTTATGCTCGAAGGTTCTATCTCAGCCGAAAAGCTTTCTTCAGAAGGCATCCGGCTTCAAATTGCTCTGGAGTTTCGCGTTTATGGTCCGCACTCAGCTTTCCGTCAATCTGAATAAAGTCGCGCTTATCCGCAATTCCCGCGAAGGCAACTGGCCCGATCCGGTCTTTTTCGGCCGCATCGCGCTCGAGGCGGGAGCTGCGGGACTCACGGTGCATCCGCGTCCCGATGAGCGCCACATCCGCGTGAGCGACCTGAAGCCCCTGAGCGACCTCGTGAAGGAATATCCGGGCCGGGAATTCAATATCGAAGGGAACCCTTTCGAAAATCTGATGCCGATCCTGCGCGACATCCGCCCGCATCAGGCGACCTTCGTGCCCGATGCCGTGGGCCAGAAAACCTCAGACCACGGCTTTGACTTTTCTGATCCGGAAGTGCGCGCCAGGCTCGTTCCCGTGATCGAGGAAGCGAAGTCATACGGCTGCCGCGTGAGCCTCTTCATGGATCCGGAGCCCGAATACACGCGTTTTGCCAAGGAAGTCGGGGCCGACCGCATTGAGCTCTATACCGAAGCCTATGCGGACGCCTGGAATACGCCGATTGCGGACGCGATCGTCACGCCCTATGCCGACTGCGCGAAGTTGGCCGATGAAGTGGGGCTCGGCGTCAATGCCGGCCATGATCTGTCGCTCGAAAATCTTGAGCCGCTCCTTAAGGCCTGCGGCAATGTGCTCGAAGTCTCGATCGGACACGCCTTTACGGCTGAGGCGCTCCAGTTCGGTTTTGCCGAGACCGTGCGCCGCTACAACGAACTCCTCGACAAAATCGCCGCGGAGTAAGCGAATGCTCACGCTTGAAAAGCTCGAACGCGCTCGATCGCTCGGCCCCGTCGTGGTCGATATTGAAGGCACGACGCTCAGCGCTCATGAAATCAAGCGCCTTCAGCATCCGCTCACGGGCGCGGTAATTCTCTTCACGCGGAACTATTCCACGCCCGAGGAGCTCACTGCGCTCACGGGCGCCATTCATGCGGTCCGCCCCGGCATTCTGATCACGGTCGATCATGAAGGCGGGCGCGTGCAGCGCTTTCGCGAAGGCTTTACCGAGATTCCGCCCATGGGGGACTTCCTGCGGCTCGGTTCCCGTGCGCCGGGGCTTCTCGCTCAGGCGGGATTCATTCTCGCCTCTGAACTTCGCGCCGTGGGGGTCGACTTCAGCTTCACGCCCGTACTCGATATCGATTACGGACGCTCGAAGGTGATCGGAAACCGCTCGCTTGGCCGAACGCCCGAAGAGGTTGAACGCAATGCGCGCGGCCTCATTTCAGGGCTCCGTTCGGGCGGCATGGGTTCATGCGGGAAGCACTTTCCGGGACACGGCTGGGCGGAAGCCGACAGCCACGTGGCGCTCCCCGCGGACGAACGTCCGAGGGAAAAAGTGCTTTCGGACCTTGATGTTTATCGGGGACTCGCCTCAGAACTCTCCTCTCTCATGACGGCGCACGTCGCCTATGAGGGATTTGACGGCGAAACGGCCACCTTCTCGCCGACGCTTTTGAAGGAAATTCTGCGCGACGAGATCGGCTTCACGGGCCTCGTCTTCTCGGACGACCTTTCCATGAAGGGGGCAGGCAGCTCTGAATCCGTGGCGGACCGGGCCCGTCGGGCGCTTTCGGCAGGCTGCGACATGGTGCTTCACTGCAATCATCCCGATGAGGTCGATGAGATTCTTCGCGATCTCGACTGGGAGCGGCCTGAGCGATTCTCTGAGCGCCTGGCCGGACTTCTCCCTGACTCCGGGACGCCTCTCGGGCTTGAGGCCCTGAGAAGCACGGAGCGCTGGAAGGAAGCCCTGAGGCAGCTTCGGGCGGCAGGTCTCCTCTGACGCGTCATGCGAGATCGGGCCCGGGAAGCAGATTTCCGGGCCTGATTGTTTTTTCTGAGCCGTTTTCTGACGCAAGGTCCTTCAGAATTTTCCCCGTATTCAACGGGCACGCTTCTAAGGGGAAGGCGTGCTTTTCGGACACTGAAAGAGAAGAGCAGCAAGAATGAAGAAGTTTCTTGTCCTTATTGAAATGGCGTCGGAAAATGGTCTCTGGCGCGGGTTTGCGCCGGATTTCGAGAAGCTTGAGGCGGAGGCTGCAACGCCGGAAGAGCTTCTCAGCAAACTTCGGGAGGCGCTTGGGGAGAGGCTTGAGCGCCTCCGTGAAGCGGGAGAGGCTGAACCCGAGCCGATGCCACTCGAATGCGTGCCCATGCCGGAGAGCTTTCACGACTGGCGTCTTGCCCGCGTTGAGCCGGAGGGGGACGCCGAACTGGTTTATCCCTGCGACCTGTTGCGGGTCCTCGGGAACGGCGCTTATATTCTCACCTGCAACACGCCGTCCCTTTCCTTCATGGGCGAAGACCTTGAGGATGTGAAGCGCGCCATGAGTGCGGGAATCAGAGAGGTGCTCGAGATGAGGATGAATGAAGGAAAGTCGCTTTCAACGCTCCTTCCATTTCCGGAAGCGATCGGGATGCGCTCGGCCGATGTCGTCCTGATTCCGGTCGCCGTCCCCTGAGAAATGCCGGGAGGCCCGTGCGCCTCCCGAAAAGTGCTCTTTTTTCTCCGGGCCTCATCTTTTTCTCTTGAAAAAGATCTGGGTTTTTCTGTATGCCGGCGGGCAGAAGCTAAACTGTCAGGATCAGATACAGACAGCCCACGGAGGCTAAGGCATGATTATCGAGTCGCTCCTCGACACGGATCTCTACAAGTTCACGATGCAGCAGTGCGTGCTGCATCAGTTTCCGGCTGCGGAAGTGCAGTACCGATTCAAGTGCCGCACGCCGGGAGTGGACCTCGCGCCCTTCGTGGATGAGATCAATGCGGAGATCGACTATCTCTGCGGGCTCTACTTCACCGAAGACGAGCTCTCGTATCTCGGAAGCCTCCGGTTCATGAAGCCCGACTTCATTGAATTCCTGAGTCTCTTTCACCTGAAGAGAAAATATATTGAGGTGAAGGCTGACCCGACGCGTCCCGGCGGAATCGACATTCACGTCCGCGGGCCGTGGCTTCATACCATTCTCTTTGAGATCCCGGTGCTCGCCATCGTGAACGAGGTCTACTTCCGCAGAACCTTCCCCGGGCTCTCTGAAGCGGAGGGCTGGAGAAGGCTCAATGAGAAGATTCATCTGCTTTTGAATGAACCCGACGCCGAGGGGCTTCGCATTTCAGACTACGGCACGCGCCGGCGCTTTTCGCGCGCCTGGCAGAGAAAGGTGGTCGAGGCGTTGAAGGACCGGCTTGGAAGCAGGCTCTCGGGCACGTCGAACGTGCTCTTTGCGAAGGAGCTCGGCCTCACGCCTCTCGGCACCATGGCGCATGAATACCTTCAGGCCTGCCAGGCGCTGGGGCCGAGGCTTCGCGACAGCCAGGTCTTCGGGTTCGAGCAGTGGGCGAAGGAATACCGAGGCGACCTCGGGATTGCGCTCTCGGACGTGTACGGCATGAAGCCCTTCCTCGAGGACTTCGACATGTACTTCTGCAAGCTCTTTGACGGCGCCCGCCATGATTCGGGCGATCCCTTCGTCTGGGGCGAGCGAATGATCGAGCACTGGGCGGCCAACAAATGCGACCCGAGAACGAAGTGCCTCATCTTTTCCGACGGCCTCACGGTGCCGCGCATTCTTGAACTCTGGCGGCGCTTCAACGGCCGCGTGGGCTTAGGGTTCGGCATCGGCACCAATCTCATGAACGACCGCGGCCCGCAGGCCCTGAACGTGGTCATCAAGATGATCGAATGCAACGGCCAGCCCGTCGCCAAGATTTCCGATTCGCCCGAAAAAGGCATGTGCGAGGACGAAAGCTATCTCAAATATCTCCGGCAGGTTTTCCGGCTCGACGAACTCCAACAAAAGAGATAGTCCCAAAGCATTAGAGGGGTGGTTTTCAACCATATAAACCGGGCGAAGGGAAGCCTTGCGCCCGGTTTTCGGTGTAAGGTTAAGCGCGGTATATGCTGCAATCGTGAGGCTCATCTCGCGCTTTACATATTTCGGCAATGCCCTTCGACTGGCCTTCTTTTCCTGACGCCCATCCATGGCGCTGTTTTTTCCCGAAGGCCGGCCACAAAAACAAAACATAAAGCTGGGAGTTCCTTGTGACGTCTCTCTTCCCCGCCCGTGCGCTCGCAGCGCTCGCCTTTCTTTCCGCCGCCCTGCCGGCGAGCGCCGCTTCCCTTGACGGCAGCGCTCTCGGGCTCGGCTGGGCCATTCCGTTTGCAGGCATTCTGCTTTCGATTGCGCTCATGCCGCTTTTCCTGCCGCATTTCTGGCACGCGAATTTCGGCAAGGTCGCTCTCTTCTGGGCGCTCTGCTGCGCAGTGCCGCTCTGCCTTCTGATCGACTTTTCGACGGGCATCAATTCCATCATCCACGTGCTCCTCGCGGACTACGTGCCCTTCATCATCTTCGTGGGGTCGCTCTTCATTGTGGCGGGCGGCATTCACGTGAAGGGATCCTTCGTCGGCCGTCCGATCGTCAACACGTGCTTCCTCGCGCTCGGCGCGGTGCTCGCGAACTTCATGGGCACGACGGGCGCCGCGATGCTCCTCATTCGTCCGCTCATTCATGCCAATGAAGGCAGAAAGCGCTCGATCAGCACCTTCATCTTCTTCATCTTCCTCGTCGCCAATGTGGGCGGCGCGCTGACGCCCTTGGGCGACCCGCCGCTTTTCCTCGGCTTCCTGAAGGGCGTTTCCTTCTTCTGGACGACCGAGCACATCATTCTCCCGTGGCTTCTCTGCTGCGCGATTCTTCTTGCCATCCATCACGTGATCGACACGATCATGTACAGGAAGGACGTGGCCGACGGCTTCAAGCCTAAGGATCCGTCTACGAAGTTTGCGCTCGAGGGCCTCGTCAACATTCCGCTTCTCGCCTGCATCATCGGTGCGGTTCTGATGTCGGGCTTCTGGAAGTCGGGCGTTGAGATCACGGTTCTCGGCGTTCACTTCGCGCTCGAATCCCTCTGCCGCGACGGCCTCTTCATCGTGATTGCTGCGCTCTCGCTCGTTCTTACCTCGAAGGCGACGCGCGAAGCCAACCACTTCTCGTGGGATCCGATCCTCGAGGTCGGGAAGCTCTTCTTCGGCATCTTCTGCTGCATCGTGCCGGTGCTCGAGATGCTCCGTGCGGGCCATGAAGGCGCCTTTGCGTCCCTCGTTGCCCTCGTCACGAACGCCGACGGGACCTTCAACAACACGGTCTTCTTCTGGCTCACGGGCATGCTCTCGGCGTTCCTCGACAATGCGCCCACGTATCTCGCCTTCTTCAACCTTGCGGGCGGTGATCCGACGGTGCTCATGAACGAGGATGCGCATACGCTGATGGCCATCTCCATGGGTTCGGTCTTCATGGGTGCGGTCACCTACATCGGCAATGCCCCCAACTTCATGACGGTGGCGATCTGCAACGAACGCGGCATCAAGATGCCGTCCTTCTTCGGCTATATGGCCTGGTCGGTGCTGATTCTCTTCCCCACCTTCTTCATCATGGACATGATCTTCCTCGCCTGATGAGTGGAGCTGAGGAATATTTAAGCCCAGAATAGTGAACGGGCGCCGGAAGTCAGCTGCCGGCGCCCGTTCACGCATTTTCTCCCGTTTTTCTTTTTCCCTTCGCTGATGACCAAGAAGCTTCTCCCGTTTGCGCTTCCCGTCCTGCTTCTGCTCTTCTGGTGGGGAATTACCGAAACCGGAAGCGTTCCGGCGCTTCTGCTCCCCGGGCCGGCGGCCGTGGCGGAGCGCTTCATGACGCTCCTCGCTTCAGGGGAGCTCCTTCACCACGCGGCAACCTCCATGCTGCGGGTCTTTTCGGGCTTTCTGATTTCGGCTTCGATTGCGCTCGCGCTCGCGCTTCTGGTTTCGCGGTCCGAGCGGCTCTTCGACTTTCTTTCGCTCACGCTCGAGGCGCTGAGGGTCATTCCGCCGCTCTCCCTCGTTCCGCTCCTCATTCTCTGGCTCGGGATCGATGAGGCGCCGAAGCTCGCCATCGTTGTTCTTGCGAGCTTCTTTCCGATTTATCTCTCGGCTCTGACGGCGCTTTCGAAAGCGAGGAACGACTACCGCGATCTCGCCCGGATCTTCGGGCTTTCGGAAAAGGATGCGGCGCGCCACATTCTCATTCCGGGCGCTTCGCCCGGGATCATCACGGGCCTGAGGCTCGGCTTCGGCTACGCCTGGCGGGCGCTCGTCGGATCGGAACTCATTGCCGCCGCATCAGGCCTCGGCTACCTGATTGAGGATGCCTCGGCGCTCGCCCGAACCGACGTCGTGATGGTGGGCATCCTGACGATTGCCGTTCTCGGCATCATTTGCGACAAGCTTTTCCGGATTGCGGCAGAACGTGCCGCGCCCTGGACGTCCGCACGCAAGGCTGCGGCGTCTGATGATGAAAAGACGCCCGGAGGACAGCAGCCGACCCGGACGGCTGATGCGGGCAGGGAGCCCCCTGAAGCGCTTCCCGGCATCGAAATCAGGGATCTCACGGTCAGCTACCCGGGACTCGCGAAGCCCCCCGTTTCAAACCTCACGCTCTCCCTTCCGGGAGGAAAAGTGACGGCGGTTCTCGGACGTTCCGGCTGCGGAAAAACGACCCTCATCAAGGCGATTTCAAAGCTCATTGAAAAGAAGAGCGGATCGATCCGCTTTACGGGCGGAAAAGAAGCCCCGAGGCTCTCGATGGTTTTTCAGGAGCCTCTGCTCCTTCCCTGGAAGACCGTGAGGGAGAATGTTGCGCTCTCGCTCATCCCTGAATGCGGGGAGAGTGCTCTCCATGATCCCAGGGTCTCGGAAGCACTCGCTCTTGTCGGGCTCTCGAGTCGGGCGGAAAGCTTTCCCGGAGAACTCTCGGGCGGCCAGCAACAGCGCGTGGGGTTCGCACGCGCCCTGGCGGCGGACCCGGAAGTGCTTCTGATGGATGAACCTTTCGGCGCGCTTGATGCGCTCACGCGCGAGGAGCTTCAGGACGAATCGATCGAAGTCTTCTCCCGGCGCCGCATGACGGTTCTCATGATTACGCATGATGTGCGCGAAGCCGTCCGGATGGCCGACTCTGCCGTGATTCTTGAATCCGACCGGGCGCCTGAAGTTTTCGCGATCGACCTCCCGCGTCCGAGGAGACTTTCCTCTCCGGGCGTTGCAAAGCTTGAAGAAGAAATCCTTTCGATCCTGATGCGCCGGTAGCGCGGGACGAATCTAGAATTGAGGACAATTCTCATTGAGAAGCGGCTGCGCGGAAAAGCGGCTCCAGTTCCGTATTGGCGCCGCTTTTTCGTGCGCTCTTCAGAAATTTTTTTGGCTTCAAGCACAAAATGAAATTCAAGTCCTTTATTGCCGCGCTCGCCATTACGCTCAGCACGGCGCTTTCCGCCGCCACGATGCCCGAGAGCATCTCCATTACCTACGTGAAGTCGCCCTTCAACCTTCAGAACATCGTGATGAAGGAGCGCGGCATGCTCGAGGATGCCTTCAAGGCTGACGGCGTCTCGATCAAGTGGCGCGTCATCAATTCGGGCGCCGTCCAGGGCCAGGCGATGGCTTCGGGCGACCTCGACTTCTCCGCCGTGATGAATACGGCGAGCGTTCTGATGGCTGCCGGCGCCGGCAACCCGATCGCCATTGCCTCGGGCGTCGCTCACCCGCAGAAGATCTTCGCCCTTATCGGCAAGCCCGGCACGAATTATTCCGTGAAGGATCTGAAGGGAAAAAAGGTCGCCGGCCCCAAGGGCACGGTGCTCCATCAGCTCCTCGTTGCCGCGCTTCTGAAGGAAGGCATGAAGATCTCTGATGTCGACTTCGTCAACATGGATCCGGGCAAGGCCATGACTGCCGTGGTCTCCGGTCAGGTTGATGCGGGTCTCGTCGCCGCGGGCCTCATCATCAAGGCCAATGCCGCGGGCGCGAAGACGATTGCCACCTGCGAGGGCTACGTTTCTCCGAACCTCGTCATGACGGTTCGCCGCGCATTTGCTCAACAGTATCCGGAAGCTTATGAGAAGGTCGTGGCCACGAACCGCGCCGCGCTTGCCTGGATCAAAGCCCATAAGGCTGAGGCCCTTGCCATGGGCGCCAAGGAGCAGGGAATCAGCATGGCTGATGCCGAGAAGCTCTACGACTGGTCGGGCTTCTACGACGTCCTCACCGAAGCCGATGTGAAGAGCCTTGAAACCGATCAGGCCTTCCTCCTTGAAAACGGCATGATGGAAAAGAAGGTTGACGTTCGTACGCTGATTCTTCCGGGCGCAATGAAGTAATCCCGACTTTCCGTCTGAACACCAAAAAAGGACGCCGCTAGGCGTCCTTTTTTGTTGGTGTGAGAAAAATGCACAGCAGCCATCCCGAAAACGTCCTGAGGCGTCGTCATCAAAGGTAAATTCATATCGCATTGAATCTGCTGAAGAATTGATCAATCCCGACTGCGTGCGGCAGAAATGGGCAGTTTCGTCGTCAAAGTACGTCTGGTTTTCACGTATAGCAAAGTACCTAGAAACCGAAATACATTCGGCATCTGACGTCTGAATACAGGGGACCGGCAGCAATGCCGGGGATGGCGTCAGACGCTTTTTGCGCGATGAATGGCGAAGAAAGCAGTCAATTTCAAAATACATCCCCTGACTTCTTGACCACCACTAAATGGAGTTGTCTTGAAGCGCCTCCCGGGGAATGCAGGGTGGATTTCAGATCCGGCGCTTTTCCTTCGAGGCCCGGCATCTCCGTGAAATCCAGGAAACAAAACGATGAAACAGCTCAACATCGCTCTCGCCGCTGCGGTTGCCGCCCTCACTTTCGGCATGGCTTCTCAGGCTTCCGCCGCTGATGTTCAGATCTACGGCCGCATTGACGCGGGCCTCGTCTATGAACACACGGATCCGGGCGTCGGCGACGCAACCGACAAATTCACGCTCGACTCCGGCGTCGGCACGGCGAGCCGCTTCGGCCTTCGCGGCAGCGAAGACCTCGGGAACGGCTACCAGGTGAAGTTCGTGCTCGAAAACGGCTACAAGACCGATACGGGCGCCCTGAGCACGGCCAATACGATTTTCGACCGCGAAGCCACCCTGCAGCTCGTCGGCCCCTTCGGCACGATCTCTGCCGGCCGCTCCGCGATCCTCGGCACTGACGGCGGGAGCTTCAATCTCCTGGGCGGCATCAACCCCTTCGGCACGGGCATGGGCAGCATCGGCAATCAGGGCATCGTCTTTGCGAAGATCGATCCCTCCCGCCGCGACAACATCCTCACGTACCGCAGCCCCAATATGGCGGGCTTCCAGGTGACGGCCGCCTACGCGATGGGTACGAACGACTATGAAAACAAGGCCGGTACCGACCGCTACATGGGCATCGGCGCAACCTACACCGTGGGCGCCCTCAGCACGGTTCTCCTTTATGAAGGCATGAACGAAGGCACGCTTTCGAACCTGGAGACCGGCGACCATAAGGCAAAGAATCCGGAAGACATGTGGCGCGTCACCCTGGGCGGCAACTACAACTTCGGCTTCATGACCGTCTATGCGGCTGCTCACTGCTTCGGCAATGCCAATGCGCTCAGCACGCAGGGCTGGAACAGCGATGCGATGAAGACCACTTTCGGCATTACGGCCGCATACGATGAACTCGAAGGCTACAGCGGCATCGTGGGCTTTGACGCTCCGCTCGCGGGCGGCAAGGTTCTCGCCTCCGTCGGCGCCCTCAAGGCGGAAACCGATGAGTTCGACGAAAAGGTGAAGGCCACGGCCTGGTTCGCCGGCCTGGGCTATCAGTACAACCTTTCGAAGAGCACGCGCGTCTATACGGGCATCGGCTACACGGAAGGCGAATACAAGTACGACGGCAAGAAGGTGAAGCCTGATTCGCTCAGCACCGTTGCCGGCCTTTCCTACTACTTCTAAAGCCTGATAGAACCCTCAGCGCTTCTCTCTGACAGAACCGGCGCTTCGAACTGATCTCCGGAGCGCCGGGATTTTTTGTGACTTTCCCTGACGGTTCGAGTTTTCGGAAGCGCTCGGGCGCCGGTCCTGAAGTACTTGTCTCTCAGGAAAGATGAATTCTCAAACAGCATTCAAAGGCAAAAGAAAATCATCATGACGGACACGGTTCAATCGCGATTCCTTCGCTACGTGAGCTTCGATACGCAGTCTGCACGTGAGAGCAGCACGGCTCCTTCCACGACGAAGCAGCTGAAGCTCGCCGAAGCTCTGGTTGAGGAATTGAAGTCCTTCGGTCTCGAAAATGCCCGTGTGGGCAATGGCGGCGTCGTCTACGCCGAAATTCCCGCGTCGAAGGGGTGCGAGGCCTGTCCCTCGATCGGCTTCATCGCGCATATGGATACGTCGCCTGACGCTTCGGGCGAAAACGTAAAGCCGCAGATCCTGCGCTATGAGGGCGGAGACGTCGTTCTCAATGCGCAAAAGAACATCGTCTTCAGGGCGGCCGACTTCCCTGAGATCACGAAGTACGCGGGCGAAGACATCATCTTCACGGACGGAACGACGCTTCTCGGCGCCGACGACAAGGTGGGCGTCGCCGCCATCATGACGATGGCCGCTGAAATTGCGGCGCACCCGGAAATTCCGCATGCACGCCTTGCGATCGGCTTCACGCCTGACGAGGAAGTGGCGCGCGGCACGGAAAACTTCGACATCGGGCACTTCGGCGCCAAGTATGCCTATACGTTTGACGGCGGCGAAGTGGGGACGCTTGAGAGCGAAAACTTCAACGGCGGCACGGCCATGGTGACGATCGAGGGCGTGGGCGTTCATCCGGGGCTGGCGAAGGACAAGATGGTGAATTCGCTGCGCTACGCGGCGAAATTCATGGAAATGCTCCCCGCAGAGATGAGCCCGGAATGCACGGCCGGCCATGAAGGGTTTCTCCACCCCAATATGATGCAGGGGAACGTCGTTGCGACGAAGATCAGGATTCTCATCCGCGACCACGATACGGCGCTCTATGAAGCCAAGAAGACGCTTCTCGCCGGTCTCGTCGAAAAGATGAATGCGCTCTATCCGCAGGCGAAGGCGAAGCTTGAAATCAAGGACAGCTACCAGAACATGCGTCCCTACCTCGATCGGGCGCCCAAGGTTCTTGAAATCGCACGCGAAGCCTATCGTGCGGCAGGGCTTGACCCGATCGAGGAGCCGATTCGCGGGGGCACCGACGGCGCGCGTCTTTCCGTTCGCGGTCTTCCCTGCCCGAACGTCTTTACGGGCGGAATGAACTTCCACGGGATCTACGAATGCATTCCCGTGAAGTCGCTCGAGAAGGCGGCGGAAGTTGCGATGAAGCTCGCTCAGCTCTCGGGCAGCATCAGGTCGCTTGACTGAAACCTGAAGAATCGCAGAGCCTGATCGGCGCTTTCCCTGCTTCGCGCGGGGAAGGCGCCGATTTTTTGAGCGCTGCCCGGAAATTCCGGCGGCAGAGGCGGGAGCACTGAGCAAAAAAGAAAGGCAGTCCGTCTGGATGCGGACTGCCTTCTTTTCGATCTCTCAGCAGCCGAAATGCGGGATCTCAGGCTGCTGAAGACGAGGATTTCCGGGAGAGGTTATTCCCATTCAATCGTGGCAGGGGGTTTGCCGCTCACGTCGTAGACCACGCGGTTGATGCCGCGGACTTCGTTGATGATCCGGTTCGAAACGGTGCCGAGAAGCTCGTAGGGGAGCTCGCTCCACTTGGCCGTCATGAAGTCGGAGGTCTGGACCGAGCGCAGCGACACCACCCATTCGTAGGTGCGGCCGTCGCCCATGACGCCCACGGACTTGACGGGGAGGAAGACGACGAACGCCTGGCTCACCTTGTCGTAGAGGCCGGCCTTGCGGAGTTCCTCGATGAAGATCGCATCGGCTTCGCGCAGAAGATCCGCGTATTCGCGCTTCACTTCGCCCAAGATGCGCACGCCGAGGCCCGGTCCGGGGAAGGGATGACGGTAGACCATTTCAGCGGGGAGACCAAGCTCGATGCCGAGTTCGCGCACTTCGTCCTTGAAGAGGCTGCGAAGCGGCTCAAGAAGCTTCAAGTGAAGCGTCTCGGGAAGGCCGCCCACATTGTGGTGGCTCTTGATCACCTTCGCCTTCTTCGTCTTCGCGCCGGCCGATTCAATCACGTCCGGATAAATCGTGCCCTGGGCGAGCCAGCGGGCATTCTTGATCTTTTCGGCTTCAGCCTGGAAGACGTTCACGAATTCGCGGCCGATGATCTTGCGCTTCTGCTCGGGGTCGGAGACGCCCGCGAGCGCATTCATGAAGCGGTCGACGGCATCGACCACGATGAGCTTGAGGCCCATGTTCTTTTCAAAGGTTTCGCGAACCTGTTCGCGTTCGCCCTTGCGAAGGAGGCCGTTGTCGACGAAGACGCAGGTGAGGCGGCGGCCGATGGCGCGGTGAATGAGGGCCGCAGCGACGGAGCTGTCGACGCCGCCCGAGAGGCCGAGAATCACTTCCTCGTCGCCCACTTCGCGGCGGATGGTTTCAACGGCTTCGGCAACGTAATTGCCCATCACCCAGTCGGGACGGCACTTGCAGATGTCGAGAACGAAGCGGTTGAGGATCTGGCGACCCTGAACGGTATGCGTGACTTCCGGGTGGAACTGCACGGCGTAGAAGCCCCGCTCCTCGTCGCACATGCCGGCGATCGGGCAGGACGGGGTCGAGCACATCACCTTGAAGCCGGGAGGAAGCTCAGTGACCTTGTCGCCGTGCGACATCCAGACCTTCAGCATGCCTTCGCCCGATTCCGTACGGAAGTCCTCAATCCCCTCGAGGAGCTTCGTGTGGTTGCGGGCGCGCACTTCAGCGTAGCCGAATTCGCGCTTCGTGCCGCTTTCGACCTTGCCGCCGAGCTGCTGGGCCATCGTCTGCATGCCGTAGCAGATGCCGAGAACGGGAACGCCCGCTTCAAAGACGGCCTGGCTCGCCTGGTCGTTGCTTTCCTCATAGGCGCTCATGTGCGAGCCCGAGAGGATGATGCCCTTCGGGGCGAACTCGCGGATGAAGTCCGCCGAAACATCGTTCGGGTGAACTTCGCAGTAGACGTGGGCTTCGCGCACGCGGCGGGCGATGAGCTGGGTCACCTGGCTGCCGAAGTCGAGAATCAGAATGCGGTCGTGAGAGGTTTGCATGGGTACGCTGCAGTTCGGGAAAAAGTATTCGTCTCTTCCTGAGAGCGCCTGGCGGAATGCAGAGCGCTCTTAAAGAAGATTCGGGCGAGACTATAACAAAATGAAAAGGCGCCCGCGCCCGGATTTCTTCGGGGGTTCGGGCGCCTTGACGTTTTCTGCTCCGGATCGGGAGGCTCCGCAGGAGGGAGCATCCCGTTCTGATGCTTTATCAGTTGGCCTGACGATAGTTCGGGGCTTCCTTCGTGATCTTCACGTCGTGGACGTGCGATTCACGCAGGCCGCCGGCGGTGATCTGAACGAAGCGGGCGCGGGTGCGCATTTCTTCGATCGTGCGGCAGCCGCAGTAGCCCATCGAGGAGCGCAGACCGCCGATCATCTGATAGATGATCGCGGAGATGGATCCCTTGTAGGGAACCATGCCTTCGATGCCTTCCGGCACGAACTTGTCGATGTTGCCCTGGTTGTTGTCCTGGAAGTAGCGGTCGGCCGAGCCCTTGCCCATGGCGCCGAGCGAGCCCATGCCGCGGTAGGACTTGTAGGAGCGGCCCTGGTAGAGGATCACTTCGCCCGGAGCTTCTTCCGTGCCGGCGAACATGCCGCCCATCATGACGGAGCTCGCGCCCGCGGCGATCGCCTTGGCGATGTCGCCCGAGAAGCGGATGCCGCCGTCGGCGATGCAGGGAACGTCCGTGCCCTGAAGGGCTTCGGCGACGTTGCTGATGGCGGTGATCTGGGGAACGCCGACGCCGGCCACAATGCGGGTCGTGCAGATCGAGCCCGGGCCGATGCCGACCTTGACGCCGTCAGCGCCGTGCTCGACGAGGGCGAGAGCGGCTTCGCCGGTGGCGATGTTGCCGCCGATCACCTGCAGATCCGGGTAATGGGTCTTCACCCACTTGACGCGGTCGAGAACGCCCTTCGAGTGGCCGTGAGCCGTATCGACGACGATCACGTCGACGCCGGCGTCGACGAGCTTCTCAACGCGTTCTTCCGTGCCCTGGCCGACGGAAACGGCAGCGCCCGCGAGGAGCTTGCCCTTGGCGTCCTTGGCGGCGAACGGATGGTCGGTCGCCTTCGTGATGTCCTTCACCGTCATGAGGCCGGCGAGGTGGAAGTCCTTCGTAACGACGAGCACGCGTTCGAGGCGGTGCTGGTGCATGAGTTCCTTCGCTTCCTCGAGCGACGCGCCTTCGTGAACCGTGACGAGGCGTTCGCGCGGCGTCATGACTTCGCGGACGGGAACGCTCATGCGGGTTTCAAAGCGCAGGTCGCGGTTCGTGACCATGCCGAGGACGGAGCCGTCTTCGGCAACGACCGGAAGGCCGGAAATGCGGTGTTCGCGGGCGAGCGCAATCACGTCGCCGACGAGCATGTCGGGGCCGATCGTGATCGGTTCGGCAACGACGCCGGCTTCGTGGCGCTTCACCTTGGCGACTTCAGCGGCCTGCTGGTCGGCGGTCATGTTCTTGTGAATGAAGCCGATGCCGCCTTCCTGAGCGAGGGCGATCGCGAGCTTCGCTTCCGTCACCGTGTCCATGGCGGCGGAAACCATCGGAATGTTGATCGAAAGACCGCGGGTGAGCTTCGTCTGAAGCTGCGTGTCGCGCGGGAGGATTTCCGAGTAGGCGGGAACGAGCAGAACGTCGTCGAACGTGTAAGCCGTCTGAAGGAGTCGCATAACAACCTCTGAGTGCAAAAAAAAATACACCGGTCGAACCCTGCAGAGGCTTTCTGCTCTGCGGAATCCGGAGTACGGCACGTAATTGAATTCAGTCTGCGCCGGGAGGGAACGGGCGTTCCCCGCGGGCTGAATGTTCCTCCCCTCTTGATGCATGCCGCCTGTGCGGAAAAAGCACCGGAGCGGCAGGGAAGGAAAATCCGAGATTGGTTTGCGCACGCAGTCTAATGATTTTTTACTTCTCCGTGTGGTCCGGCCGAAAGTTTTTTTCTCGGCTTTGAAGCAAAACGCTCCGCATGCCGGGAATGGCGTGCGGAGCGCTTGAGAAGATAGGCCGGGTATGCGGCGAAACGAGCGGTATACCTTGCGGATCACGCTGCGGGGTGTCCCGCATAGATGGCTTCAATCAGGTGTCCCCAGCGGGCAAAGATTTCCTTTCTGCGCGGCTTCATGGTCGGCGTGAGGAGGCCGTTTTCAATCGTGAAGGGTTCGCGCACGACGGCAATCGAGCGCGGAATGCCGTAGGAAGGGAAGTCCTTCGCCGCGGCGCGCACGCGCTTCAGAAGGAGCCTCGTCATGCTCCTGTCCGTGAGCGTGGCTGGATCCTCGGGATCGAGCTCCATTTCCCGGCAGAGCGACTGCCAGAGCTCGGGCTGCACGACGATGAGCGCGCTGATGAAGGGGCGGTTTTCGCCGTAGACGAAGACCTGCTCGAAAAGCGGGTCGTTCTGAATGGCGAATTCGAGATCCACCGGCGCGATCTTTTCGCCCGTGGAGGTCACGATGATTTCTTTGAGACGCCCGCGGATGCGCACGCGCCCGCCGTCGGAAAGGTCCGCCTGGTCGCCGGTGCGGAACCACCCGTCCTCGGTGAAGGCCCGGGCGGTATCGGCCGGACGCTGCCAGTAGCCCTGCATGACCTGGGGACCGCGGACCTGGAGCTCGTCGTGTTCGCCGAGCCTTACTTCCGTATCCTCCACAGGCCAGCCCACGCAGTCGGGGTGGTTCATGCGGTCTGCGGTAAAGGAAATGATGGGACTTGTTTCCGTGAGGCCGTAGACCTGGCGAATGGGAAGCCCCATCGCGCAGAAGTAGCGGGCAACGGTCGCGGAAAGGCTCGCGCCCCCCGCAAAGATCGCCTTCATGCGGCCGCCAAAGACGGCGCGCACCTTGACGCCGACATCCTCGTCAAGGGTCGGAAGCACAGTCTCATCGAGCTGCGCGCGCTCCGAAGGCTCCACGGGAAGGCCGTTCTCGCGGCAGAAGCGCCGCCAGCCGGCTTCGGCCGCCCAGGCGGCGATGTACTGATCGTGCTCGGACGCTTTCGAGAGCTCAAGCTGCAGCTTCTGGTAGATGCGCTCGAGAACGCGCGGCACTGTGCACATCAGGGTCGGGCGCACTTCCGCAAGGTCGGCTTCGATATGGGCGACCGAGCGGGCGAAGGCCATGGAGGCCCCGTGCGCGAGGGCGACGTAGTGTGCGACCGTGCGCTCAAACGTATGCGAGAAAGGAAGGAACGAAAGGTAGACGTCGTCGGGCGTGACCTCAATGCGTCCGGAAATCTGCTTCACGTTTGCAACCAGATTGGCGTGGGTCAGCATGACGCCCTTCGGCCGTCCGGTGGTGCCGGAGGTGTAGATGAAGCCTGCGAGGCTTTCGGCCTTAGGTCCCTCGGGCAGGGCGTCGTCGGGAATGCCGTTCCCGCGGGCGAGCCAGGTTTCAAGACCCGACACGCGCACGCCGTCCTCTTCCTCGTCTCCGAGGTCGTTGATGAGGACGACCTCCATGAGGTCGGGAAGCTTCCCGGAAACGGCATGAATGGCGTTCCAGCGCGCTCTCGAAGTCGTCACGAGAATGCGGCTTCCCGAATCGCGGAGGATGTAGGAGGAGGACCCCGGCGTATCGATCGCGTGAAGCGGAACCGGCACGAGGCCTGCCGCGAGCGCCGCCTGATCGAAGGTCACGGCGTCGATGGAATTCGTGAGGAGCATTGCCGCCCGGTCTCCCGGGCGCAGTCCCGCCGCATGAAAGGCGCGCCGCCAGCGCATCACGGACTGGCAGAATTCGCGCCAGGTGACGGAAATCCAGCGGTTTTCCGCGTAGTCGAACTGACGGAAGGCTTCGCGCTCCGGCATCTCCCGCACGGTGCGCGCGAGGTACTGTGGGATGGTGACGGGGCTCCCCGTCGGAAGATCTCTATCAAGCATTTTTTGTGCGGTCAGGCCTTCTTCTTCGGAGCAATGGCTTCATACATGGCGTCGATCCTGTCGCCGTAGCGGCGCACGATCTGGGCGCGCTTGATCTTGAGGGTCGGCGTGAGAAGGCCGTTTTCGATCGTCCACGGGTCGCGCAGGAGCGTGACGACGCGCGGAACGCCGTAGTTGGGGAAGCCCGCCGAAGCGGCCTTGATGCGGCGCAGCGCCGCCTGAGTGGCTTCGCGCGAGGCGAGCGACTTTTCGTCCTCAGGATCGAGCCCGAGGCTTTCGGCAAGGCGCTTCCATTCGTCGGGATTCACGACGGCGACGAGGCCGATGCAGGGACGGTCGTCGCCCACTGCCATCGTCTGCGAGAAGAGCCGGTCGCATTCAATTGCAGCTTCAAGGTCCGCGGGCGGCACTTTTTCGCCCGAGGAGGTCACGATGATTTCCTTGATGCGCCCCGTGATGCGGATGTGTCCGTCTTCGTAGATTTCCGCCACGTCGCCGGTGGAGAGCCACCCTTCGTCGGAAAGAATCGCCTTCGTTGCGTCCTCGCGGTGCCAGTAGCCCTGCATGACCGAGGGACCGCGCACCTGCAGTTCGCCCTCGGGCGAGAGGCGCACTTCAATATTGTCGAGCTTCGGTCCCACCGTGGTCGGGTGGTTGCTTCCAATGCGGTTCACCGCAATGATCGGGCTCGTTTCCGTCATGCCGTAGCCCTGATAGATGGGGACCCCGAGCGCGAGGAAGACGCGGGCGACGGCGGGATTGAGCGCGGCGCCGCCGGAAATATAGAGGTGAATGTTGTCGCCGAAGACCGCGCGGAGCTTTTTGCCCACCTTGCGGTCGAGGAACCCGGCGACGAAGGGATCGAGCCAGGCGCGGCCCGAGGGTTCAATGGGGAGGTTGTTCTCGCGGCAGACGCGGCGCCAGCCCACTTCGACCGCCCAGTCGAAGAGGTACTGCACGTATTTGGGCTGCTTCGCGAGCCCGTCGCGCAGCTTCCCGTAGATCATGTCGTAGACGCGGGGCACCGACATCAGAATGCTCGGGCGGATGGTCTTCAGATCGTCGGCAAGGTTTGCAATCGAGCGGTTGAAGGCGAGCGTGAGCCCGCAGCCCACGGCGAGGTAGTAGGACGCCGTTCGCTCGAAGGTGTGCGAGAGCGGGAGGAAGGAAAGGAGCGTTTCGCCGCTCCAGGGCTGAAGGCTCAGCAGAACGCCCCGGAGGTTAGAGAGAACGTTCCGGTGCGTGAGCATGACGCCCTTGGGGCTCCCGGTAGTGCCCGAGGTATAGACGAGGGCGGCAAGGTCGGTTGAGCGCGGTCCCGGGGGAAGCGGCGCTTCAGGCGTCTTTTTGAGCCACGTCTCGAGCGACATCGTCGGAATGGCGGCATCCGGATCGTCGCAGAATTCATCATCCGTAATGACGACGAGCTTCAGATTCGGGAGCTCTCCGGATTCGCGGATCTGTCGCCACTTGAGCTTCTTGTTGGTGACGAGAACCTCGGCGCCCGAGTCGTTGAGGATGTAGGCCGAGGATTTCGGCGTATCGATGGCGTGAAGCGGCACGGGCGTGAGGGCGTTCGCAAGGACCGACTGGTCGAAGAGCACCGCCTCCATGCAGTTGGGGAGCAGCATCGCCACGCGCGCCCCGCGTTCAAGCCCCATGCCGGCGAGCGCGTGACGCCAGCGCTCCACTTCGTCGTATGCCTCGCGGAAGGTCCAGTCGCGCCAAGCCTTCTTCTTCGCATCCCAGGACTTCCAGCCAATGGCAGTCGGACGCTTTTCAACCTGGAGGGCGAGCATCTCGGGAATTGTGGAGAGCACATCCAGATCGCGGATGCGCTCAAGGCCTTCTTCTTGACGAGACATGGTGTTCATTTGTTTGGTGGAATTCGGGTGGCGGAGGAAATTGAGGTTCTGCAGGCTCAGCCGCGCCCGTGAAGGAAAAAAGGCAAACCCGGGCAGCGGTTTGCGTGGTCAGACGTACTTCGAATTGTATCGGTGCCGGCCCGTGAGAAGCACCGCCGCGCTCGCCTGAGAGGCTTTCATGCAGATGGATGAAGGGGAATGAATGCGCTTCAGCCCGGGCTTCAGGGCGAAGCGTCGAAGCCGGCCGACAGGTTCGCAATATATACGAATAAATACGTATTTTTCTATGAATTTAGATCTTAGGATGTGTTTTATGATTAATGGTTAACCCTGAAATTGCACCGTTATAGGGCGAGTCGCGGAAAGACGGTTAGGGTTTGCGTGGACGGGGCAAAGAGCGTAACTTTAGTTCCGCAGCGAATAAAACAAAGTCATGTGTTGCTCCTCAAACGCAAGAAAGTGATGTGGTTGGTCCCGCGTCATTACAAATTGGCTGCATCGAGAAAAGGCTGACGACGGAAAAAAGGGACGTCGTCAGCCTTTTTCATATCCATTTTCTGGAGCGGCAGGCTTCAAAGCGCTGGTCTGCCGCGGCTTCGCCCGGGCTCACGGGAACCTGAAGGCTCCTCAATCTGAAGTTTGTTCCGGGAGACACTGGAGCCTCCAGGAGGCGCACGGAAGCTCCTTTCTCTTTTCCCCTTTGCAGCGTCATTGCGCGCATTCGCCTCAATAAGGCGTGCCGGAGGGCGGCGGCAGCCCGCATTCAGAGGGGCCTTCATGACGACGGGATGAAGGCGAGATGACGTCTCATTGACGGCCGTCAATCGTCTTCGCAAATGTAAGGGAATGTTGAAGGCATTTCCGAAGGCTCAGCAGCATTCGTATTTATGCGTAGAAAAATCATGCTGCGGGCCGACCCGGCGAAAAAAAGCCCGCGGTGTCTTCAGACATCGCGGGCTGGAACAACATTCGGACGCGGCATGCTTGCATTAGCAATGACGGCCGGCACAAAGCTTTCGGCGGTCATTCCAATACAGCCCCTCGGAAGCGTCCGATGTCGACGCACGCCTTGCCGGCTCGGAGCGAGCCGGAAGGAGGAATTGATCCGATATTCATTCTAGGGACTTTTGAGTAGATTGCTCCTCAGGAAAATCCCTTGAGTAGATGGAGCATGCGGTTTTCAGGACGTGTCGATGATCCACATGACCCGGGAAAACCCTGTCGGGTGAGCTTTTGTCTCATAAAGTCGCTTCAGACAAGGAAAGCGTTTTTTGTGAGCTTTCGTACTGAATCGAAGGGAGTAGGCGCATGTGCCGGCGCTCTGTTATAGTTTTCACCCCTGCTCATGAGAACCACAATCTATAGTCTGTCTATTTTTTAGACAAACTATAGGTTGTAGTTCTTATATTCTTGTGATTTATCTGGAAAAGAAGTATGTCTAGCGCCCTCCCTCAGCATCTCCTCAAGCGCGACGGGTCCGTCAGGGATTTCGATGCGGAAAAAATCGTGTTGGCTGTGGCTAAGGCCGGACGTGCGACCAACGAGTTCGATGAGAAGGAAGCCCGGCGCGTGGTTGAGGAGCATGTGCTTCCCCGTCTTTCCCAGCATGATGCGTCCCGCACCCCCAATATCGAGTGGGTGCAGGATGCCGTCGAGCATGCGCTCTTTGAAACCGGGCACTTCCCGACGCTGCGCGCCTACATCGTTTATCGCGAATCCCGCGCCAAGGCGCGCGACGCCAAAAAGAGCTGGGTCAATGTGGAGAGCTCCATCAACGAGTATCTCGATCAGCTCGACTGGCGCGTCAATGCCAATGCCAATCAGGGCTATTCGCTGGGCGGCCTCATTCTGAATGTTTCCGGCAAGGTGGTTGCCAACTACTGGCTCAACTACATCTATCCGCCGGAAGTGGGCCGCGCGCACCGCGAGGCGGACGTGCACGTGCACGACCTCGACATGCTTTCGGGCTACTGCGCCGGCTGGTCGCTGAGAACGCTCCTTCAGGAGGGCCTCAACGGCGTTGCAGGCAAGGTTGAAGCGAATGCCCCGAAGCACCTTTCCTCCGCAACCGGACAGATCGTCAACTTCCTCGGCACGATGCAGAACGAATGGGCGGGCGCTCAGGCGTTTTCGTCCTTCGACACCTACCTTGCGCCCTACATCCGCAAGGACAACCTCCCCTATGAGGAAGTGCTGCAGTGCATTCAGGAACTCATCTACAACCTCAACGTTCCCTCGCGCTGGGGCACGCAGACGCCCTTCACGAATCTCACCTTTGACTGGACGTGCCCTGAGGACCTCAAGAAGGAGCACCCCCTCATCGGCGGTGAAACCATGCCCTTCACCTACGGTGAACTCCAGGATGAGATGGACATGATCAACCGCGCCTACATTGAGGTGATGCTGAAGGGCGACGCCAAGGGCCGCGTCTTCACGTTCCCGATTCCGACCTACAACATCACGCCGGAATTCGACTGGGAGAGCCCCAACGCGCTGCGGCTCTTCGACATGACGGCGCGCTACGGGCTTCCGTACTTCCAGAATTTCATCAATTCGGAACTGAAGCCCAACATGATCCGCTCGATGTGCTGCCGCCTTCAGCTCGATCTGAGGGAGCTCCTCAAGCGCGGCAACGGCCTCTTCGGCTCTGCCGAGCAGACGGGGTCGCTCGGCGTTGTGACGATCAACTGCGCTCGTCTCGGCTTTCTCTTCAAGGGCGATAAGAAGCACCTTTACGAACGCCTCGACTATCTCCTCGATCTTGCGAAGACGAGCCTTGAAATCAAGCGCAAGGTCATTCAGCGCCATATCGACCAGGGGCTCTTCCCCTATACGAAGCGCTACCTCGGGACGCTGCGCAATCATTTCTCGACGATCGGCGTGAACGGCATCAACGAGATGATCCGCAACTTCACGAACGATGCGGACGACATCACGACGGATGCGGGACATGCCTTTGCGCTCGAATTCCTCGATCACGTCCGCGCCCGCCTCGTCGAATTCCAGGAAGAGACGGACCACATGTACAACCTCGAGGCGACGCCGGCGGAAGGCACGACCTACCGCTTTGCGAAGGAAGACAAAAAGCGCTTCCCCGGGATCCTTCAGGCGGGTACTCCCGAGCATCCCTACTACACCAACAGTTCCCAGCTTCCCGTCAACTTCACCGACGATCCCTTTGAGGCGCTTGAACGCCAGGATGATCTTCAGAGAAAGTACACGGGCGGCACGGTGCTCCACCTCTACATGAACGAGGCGGTGAGTTCGGCTGAAGCCTGCCGCGACCTCGTGCGCCGCACGCTCACGAATTTCCGTCTTCCCTACATCACGATCACGCCCACGTTCTCGATTTGCCCGAAGCACGGCTACCTCTCGGGCCGCCACGACTTCTGCCCGAAGTGCGATGCGGAGCTGATTGCGAAGAAGCGCCGCGCGCTTGCCGGCAAAACGGAATCTGCGGCAGAGGCGAAGGCTGCCAGCTGAGCGGGCTCTAAGCGCATGAAAACTATATGTAGTAGGTCCTCTCTAAAAGAAATACTCTGTATAGCGTTGATAGCTAATTTTTAATTTGCATCCCCGGACCCGCCTGTTATCATGGCGGGCACCCACCAGGGATGAAGCGGAGGAACCAGGACTGCAGTCTTCACGACTGCAGCTGAAGGCGGAAAGCTTCATCCCGATCGACTGGAGAAGAAACATGACTCAGCAGAACGAACAGATCGAACTCAAGGATTCCGAGCGCCAGAAGTGCGAGGTCTGGACCCGCGTGATGGGCTACCACCGTCCGGTTCAGAGCTTCAACATCGGCAAGAAGGGCGAATTTGAGGAACGCGTCTGCTTTACGGAAAAAAGCGCTCAGGGACACGGCGAAATTCACCGTACCTGCTGCGGCCGCTGATTTCCTTTGAAGATGATGGAATCCGGCGCCTCTGACACCTCCCGGGTGATTCGTCTCGAGGAGGCGGGCAGCCGGGAGTCGGAAGGTAAGGTCCCGGCAGCGCGTCTGCGCGTTGCCGGGATTACGCCTTTTACGACGATCGATTTTCCGGGAAAGCTCTCCGCCGTCGCCTTTCTTCAGGGCTGCCCCTGGCGGTGCGTCTACTGCCAGAATCCCTGGATGCAGCCTGCGGAGTTTTCACCTGAACTGGAGCACGACTCCTGGGAAAAGCTTGAGTCGCTCCTCATGCGCCGCAAGGGGCTCCTTGACGGCGTCGTGTTTTCTGGCGGAGAACCGACCGTCGACCCGGCGCTTCCCGATGCCGTGCGCAGGGTAAAGGACATGGGCTTTGCCGTGGGCCTTCATACCGGCGGCATTATTCCGAAGCGCCTCGGGGAGATTCTTCCCCTGATCGACTGGGTGGGGCTTGACGTGAAGGCTCCTCCGACGGATGCGGAACTCTATGACCGGGTGACGGGAAGGCCTCATTCGGCCGCGCATTTCCTCGAATCCTTCAAGCTCATTCAGGCTTCCGGCGTGAAGTTTGAATGCCGCACGACGGCGCATCCGGACTATCTGCCCGAAGAGAAGCTTCTTGAGCTCGCGCGCTGGCTTCGGGAGGAAGGCGTCGATACATTTGCCCTTCAGATCTACCGGCGCCCCATGGGAACCCTTTTTTCACCGTTTCCCGCCGTGGGATCGGACTATCCGTCTGAAGAGGCGATAGCGCTCCTCAAGGGGTATTTCCCGCACTTCATTGAGCGCCGCAACGACCGGTGACGAGGCGCTTTAATTGCCTCCACGAAAAAAGCAGCCCCGAAAGGCTGCTTTTTTACATGGTTGCTGGGGTCGAGCGGCTTATTTGTCGCTGTTGAGCAGTTCCTTGAAGGACGTGCCCGGGATGAACTTCGGCTTCTTGGTTGCCGGAATGTGGATCAGTTCGCCCGTGGAGGGGTTGCGGCCCGTACGCGCAGCGCAGTCGGCGCACTTGAAGGTGCCGAAGCCGATAAGCGTAACAGTCTCGCCATCGCGGACAGCCGAGATGATTTCCTCGAGCGCGCTCACGATGATGCGGTCCACTTCAGCCTTCGAGGCGGTATTGCGAGCAGCAACGCGATCTACGAGTTCGAGACGGTTCATGTTGAATAATCCTTGGGAGAGAGAGTTCCTGGATATGAATTCAGTCCGCACGAAATAAAAATATCCGGCGGATTGCTGGGTCGGTCCGGGTGTAGGCCAGGAAAAGCTCTCCCCCTGAGACGTTTTCCTGAGCCGCTGTTCCCATGGCCGTAGAGAGACTGTAACACTATCTTCCTTGGGGTCGCGCAAAAAAATTGTCAGCGTCTCCACCAAGGCTCGAGGAAGGCACAAATGCGCTGGCGGTCAGGAAAGGATGTCCCGGCATGTAGCGCACGGGTATTTCCGTGACTATTAATAGGTATCAATGTATACAATTTATAGGTTTGAGCTCCCCGAAACTTTGAGCCTTCGCAAGGATCAAACAATTTTTACGAAAGAAATGCAAAATTTTCAATTGGATGAGATGAGATCGTGCGACAATACAGATGTCGCGAATTTCGCGGCAGTTGTCTCAGGCGATTGAGACAACCTCCTTTGGTGGTATTTCTGGAGTCATTGCTTCGAAGAGACTGCCCTCAAGGACTTCGGATGCCTGTGCGTCCGGATGACCGGAGGCACAGATCTTCGACAATGACTCTTTTTTTGCGCGTTGGGAATGCGCCTCACCGGTCGCTTCGGGGAATGAGGGTCTCGAGCATTGCTTTTGGGGATAAATCTTTGAGGAGCTTCTCGCCTTCGGCGCGCTCGGCCTGAGAGATCTGATTCTCAATAATGCGGGCAGTGGATTCGGCGCCGGCATCCCCGCGTTCGGCAGCCCAGCGGAAAAGGGTCCAGGCGCGCGGGAGCGACAGGGGCAGGCCGTTTCCCGTCATAAGGAATCCTGCGAGCATCGATGCCGCCTTGATGGAACCGCCTTCCGCCGCACGGCAGAGCCAGCGGACGGCCTCGCGCTGATCGACTGCGCCGCCTGCGCCCGACCAGCTCGCAATACCGATCCTGAGCTGCGCCTCCACAATGCCGGAAAAGGCTGCCTCGCGCATCCAGCGGCGGGCGCCGGGAATATCGCGAAGCGAAATGTCGCGGCGCCTGAGGAGCTCGGCGAGTTCGAACTGCGCTGCGGGAATTCCGGCTCTGGCCGCCTGCTCGAGCCATTTCTGAGCTTCCCTTTCGTTCTGCAGGGTGCCCAGACCGTCGCGGTACATGCGCCCGGCGCTGAGCGCGCTCGCGTTGTCGCCCTGAGCGGCTGCGAGCCTGAGCCAGTAGAGCGCCTTCCCTTCATCTTTGGCCGTGCCGATCCCGAGCGCAAGGGCTTTGGCAAGATCGGTCTGGGCGGCGGCGCTGCCGAGATAAGCCGCTTCCTCAAGAAGCCGGACGCCTTCCGTCGGATCTTTCTTCATCCCCTGGCCCCGGAGATTGAGGAGCGCGAGGAGATGAAGGCCTGCGGGCGAACGCTGGGCGGCGGATTTCCTGAGAAGAATCAGTGCGCGGCGGTTGGTGCGCGCATTGGGAGACTCGGTGAGAAGCCTGCGCGCAAGTTCAGCCTGGGCTTCCGGGTCGCCCTGATGCGCGGCTGCCTCAATGCGGGCGAGCTGCGCGATCGCTTCTTCCCCGCTTAAGGAACGGGGCCGCGCCACGCCGCCCAAAAGGTCGAGAACGGGCTCGGTAAAGGCGGCGGGACGGGGAATTTCAAATAAAGGGTCCGGGCGTTTGGGCATCAGTGCTGAGCGGCCGTGCCGGAGGCCTCTTTTTCCTTCGGAAGCGGTTCAACAATGGGCGCTTCGCCCTCCTTCGGAACGCGGATGATGACGCCGTTCTGTTCTTCCTTCGGCGTTTCCGTGAGGGCAGACAGGGGTTCAATGCCGGTGAGCACGAGGCCGAGCGTGATCGTAACGGTGATGAGGCCGTAGGCGAGCCAGCCTGCGGCGCCCAGAATGATGGCGCGGCCCATCGGGAGCGAATCGTAGTTTTTGCCGATCGTGCGCGAAACGACGACGAGCTGCTGCCAGCCGCTCGTCAGCATCCAGGCGCCCCAGAGCACGACGAGGAAGTAGGGGCCGAGCCAGTCCATGACGGGCTCATTGCGAAAGAGCGTCTGCACGACGAGGTACATGACGATGAGCCAGAGCGAGGAGCGGATCCACATGCGGCTTGCCCGGGCGTTGTCGGGTTCGCCCAGAGCCATCCAGTTCTTCGCCTGAAGCGCGGCGCCGAAAATAGGGGTGAATAAAAGCGCGGCGGCGCAGACGAGCTTGGGGTTGTAAAGCTGAGGACACTGAGACATGCTTGGATGCTACGTGAGTCGTGAATGGGTTTCAGAAGAAGGCACTGAGTATATTCGCGCGGGAGCCGCCCGGATTCTTCGTATGCCTCGGAATTGAGTTAACCTTAATTAATAGATTTCGCATTCAACATATCGAAATTAAAACTTATGAAGCGAATCGCTGTTTCATCCATCTGCGCTCTGGCATTTTTAATGATGCTTTCCGGCTGCGCCTCGGATTTTCAGAGGGAATCCGTACTGGATGCGCGCGCGGAGGATCCTCAGGGGCTCATTTCGGGCATTCCCGCTCAGGGCGAGAAAGTGTGTCTTGCCGCGGGGAGCTTTCATTCCACTGAACTCGACATCTCCGTTCACCGGGCGCTGCGCGACCGCGGCTACATTGTGACGTTTCTGAAGGGCTACGAAGAGCCCAATCCCCGCCGCTGCCGCTTTTTTGTCGCCATTTCGGGGTCTGAAATGTCCACGCCGGGCGATCTGCCCGCATCCATTACGCTCGACTACCGCGATCTCTTTACCGGCGAAACCCAGCGCTCCGTCTGGCGCAGGGATCCGGGGACGACGGCTGCCGGCTGGCGCCATGCCTCTCAGAAGGCTTCTCCCAATGCGCTTCTCGCGGGGGCCTGGGGCGACCTCGACCTCATCACGCGAAATCTGGTGGATCAGCTTTTTCCCGAACTGCATTGAAAGACAGTAAAGGCGTTTTTCCTGACTTTTGCAAAAGCGCCTTCAGGGGTAGCATTTCAGAATAGAAGCCTCGTGCGTTTACCGCCCGAGCTGCGCTTCATTCTTTAAGCCTGCCAACCCGTCCTCCGACCCCTTTCTCCACAAAGCAGCTTTTCGGAACAACACGGCGAAAAATAAATCGACAGAGGCCGCTCATGACCCAAGAGAATCAGAAAATTCCCGGGAACGAAGCCGGGAGCGAAGCCGCACAGAACGCAAAAGCCGCTTCGGTCCAGGATGAGGCCGAGGAGCTGCGCCGCGCTGAAAATGAAGCCAAAGGGGTGTACGACGAGCCCCATGAAATCGATTTCTCGAAGAAGCCCGCGGCCAAAAAGGATGTGAAGGCGGAGGAAGCGCCTGCCGAAACGAACGATTCCGACGACGATGCGCTCGAACGCGCGGCCGAAGAGGAGCTCCAGAAGGACATCCTGCAGAACTGGAAGATGACGCTCACGATTCTGACGGCGGCATCCGTTCTGATGTCTCTTTCCTACACGATGCTGATTCCCTTCCTTCCGATGTATCTCCTTGAAGAGCTCAAGGTTGCGCAGGAAGACGTGAATCTCTGGTCGGGCCTCGTCTTTTCCGTCTCCTTTCTGATTTCAGGCATCATGGCCCCCATCTGGGGCGCTATGGCTGATAAAAAATCGAAGAAGCTCATGGCGGTGCGCGCCGCGGTTCTCCTTGCGGTGAGCTATGGTTTGGGCGGCATCGTTCAGAACGAGTGGCAGCTCCTTGCCGTACGAGCCTTCCAGGGCTTCGCGGCCGGACTCTGGCCCGCCTGCCTCGCGATTATTTCCTCTTCGGTGCCGAAGGACAAGCTCGGCTTTTCGCTCGGCACCATGCAGTCCGGCATGACTGCGGGCGGCGTCCTGGGGCCGCTCCTCGGCGGCCTCCTCGCGGAAGCCTTCGGCATGCGGGCAACCTTCTTCCTCGGCGCCGCGGCGCTCTTCATCATCTCGCTCATGATCATCTTCAAGGTGCGCGAGCCGAAGAAAAAGAAGGTCGTGAAGAGCGGGGCGCCGCGTCCGAAGACGAATCTTCTCAAGGTGCCCGTGGTGCAGCGCATGCTGGTCACGGCGGGCGTCGTCCAGATGACGATTCTCCTCCTGCAGCCGATTCTGCCGCTTTATGTCGGCGAACTGCAGGGGAGCATGGACCGGCTCGTACTGGTTTCCGGCATCCTCTTCTCGGTGGTGGGGCTCTCCGGCGTCATCGCGTCGCCCCTCTGGGGCATTGCCGGGCAGAAATGGGGCTACCGGCCGGTGCTCTACCTTGCGCTTCTCGGGTCCGCTGTCTTCGGCATGGTTCAGGCGATCCCCGACACGATTGTTCCCTTCGGCGCCTGGCGCTTTGTGGGCGGGCTCGCCTTTGCAGGCATTTTCCCGGCGATCAACGCCGTTCTCACGCATTCGACGGGTCCGGAAGACCGCGGCCGCATCTTCGGCCTCTCCTATGCCGCACAGCAGGTGGGGAGCGTCATCGGCCCGATCGCGGGCGGCATGTTCGCCATGTGGTTCAGCATCAAGTTCGTCGTCTTCCTCGCGGGCTTCATCCTGCTTCCGATGGTGGTCTGGCTCTACCTCAAGCGCCCGCATGTTGAGCCCAACATGAGCGGCGTGAGCACCCGGCTTTGATCGCATGCGGGAGGCATACCGCGCGCGGAATAAATATTTCGGCCTAATTGATCCGCCCCATATGCTTCCCTAAAATGTCGGGTTACATATTTATTACATTCCGGAAATGAGCTCGTCAGCACGTCTGCCTACTCCAAGAAGAAGGCCTTCCCGCGGGGAAGGCCGTGCCGGGCAGGGCATGCAGAAGCGGGCATAAAGGCAAATCGTGGACATATTTCTTTACACCGTCCTGGCCCTGATCGCAGCCCTTGCCATCTGCGACCTCTTCGTCGGCGTTTCTAACGATGCCGTTAATTTTCTGAATTCCGCCGTCGGCTCCCGCACTGCTCCCTTCTGGGTGATCCTCACGGTGGCAAGCGCCGGCGTGCTGCTCGGCGCGACCTTCAGCTCCGGGATGATGGAGATTGCAAAGACCGGCGTATTCGTGCCGGAGATGCTCACCTTCAAGGAAGTGATGGTGATCTTCTGCGCCGTCATCGTGACGGACGTGTTGCTCCTCAATACTTTCAATTCCCTGGGGCTTCCCACTTCCACCACGGTTTCGATCGTCTTCGAGCTTCTCGGCGGCACGCTCGCCGTCGCCTGCGCCAAGATCTGGATGAGCGGAGCGCCTTTCTCCGAGCTCGGGAGCTACGTCAATTCCGGCAAAGCCCTCGCCATGATCATGGGCATTCTCGTTTCCGTGATCATCGCCTTCGTGGCGGGCCTCGTCATCCAGTACATCCTGCGACTCATCTTCACGTTCCAGTACGAGCGCATGTACCGCTGGGCGGGCGGCATCTTCGGCGCGGTGTCGCTCACGGCCATCCTCTACTTCCTCGTCATGAAGGGCGCGCGCGGCGCGAGCTTCATGCAGCCCGAGTGGATTCTCTGGATGGATGAAAATACCGAGGAAATCCTGATCGGCGTCTTCGCCTTCTGGTTCGTCGTCTTCCAGAGCGCGATCATTTTCCTTCGCGCCAACATCTTCCCCTTCATCATTCTTTCGGGCACCTTTGCGCTCGCCTTCGCCTTCGCCGGCAACGACCTCGTCAACTTCGTGGGCGTTCCGGTGGCGGCGCTCGACAGCTTCCATCTCTTTACTGCTCAGCCGGGCGCTGATCCGGAAGTGATGACGATGGGGGGCCTGAGAAACATCACGCATACTCCCACGCTCATCCTCGCGGGTTCGGGCGTTGTGATGTGCCTCACGCTCTGGTTCTCCAAAAAGGCGCACCGCGTCATCCGCACGGCCGTCAATTTGTCCTCCGCTACCCGCGGCGGCAAGGAACAGTTCGGCTCCTCGCTCCCGGCGCGCGTCATGGTTCGAAGCGCCCTCCGGATGAACGACGTCTTTCATCAGATCATTCCGAAGTCCGTCTTTGCGGCGCTCGACACGCGCTTTGTGAAGCCGCGTCCGAAGCCCGGTCAGATTGAGCTCCCCTTCGACGAGCTGCGCGCGAGCGTGAATCTGGTGCTCGCAGCGGCGCTCATCGCCTCGGCAACGAGCATGAAGCTCCCGCTCTCGACCACCTACGTCACCTTCATGGTTGCCATGGGGTCGTCGCTTTCCGACCGCGCCTGGGACCGCGAAAGCGCCGTCTACCGAATTTCGGGCGTCCTCACGGTGATTACGGGCTGGTTCCTCACGGCCTTCAGCGCGGCAACCGCCTGCGGCTTCGTGGCGTCCCTCATGGCCTTCTGGGGCGAACCCGTCATTCTGATCGGCATGATCTTCGCGCTCTGCGTGATCGCCCGCACGAACTTCTTCACGAAGGAAGCTCCGGAAGAAACCGAAGAAACGGCGCGTCAGGTCGATAAGGGCGACCAGAGCTCGATCTGCGAGCTCCTCACGACGAACGTCAATCACTACCTTGACCGCACGCTCACGGTCTTTTCCGACGGCCTCGTCGCCTTCCTGCGCGAAGACGACGCCACCCTCGCCAAGCTCAAGGCTGAGTCGATTTCCCTTATGGATGAAATCTCCGAGCGCCGCGGCATCTACTACAGCATGGCGCTTCAGGGGGGAGGCAGAAAGCGCGACCGCGATGCGCGCAATTTCTACTACCGCGCCTTCACCAACATGAAGGAAGTGAGCCATTCGCTGCGCGATCAGCTCGGCGTCGCTGAAAACTACGTCGCCAACAGCCATTCGCCCTTCCACGGCAAGATGCGCGAGAACACGATTCTTCTTGCCAAGGAAATGCAGCAGGTGCGCGACAACTTCAGTCCCCAGGCCTGCACGCGCGTGCTCGAGCACCTCGACCTCGCCCAGCAGAGCTTCCTCGTGCAGATCGGCGACGAGCATATTTCGCTCCGAAAGAGCGAGCTCTACCTCGGGTTCCTCCTCTTTGCACGTGAGGTTCTCAACCGCTTCATGATGGTGAAGCTCCTTCAGACGGAGCTCGAGGTCGAAACCGCCAAGACCGCTCAGGAAGATGCTGAAAAGAAGGCCTCCTTCAATGAGGCGCTCGTTGAGGGCGCGGTTTTGCAGAACACCGCTTCGGATAAGCAAACCGCCTGATTCGGGGGAATTCCCCTCAAAATAGAATCGATCGGGTCGAAGGGCTTCGAGGAGCCTTTCGGCCCTTCTCTTTTTTGTCTCCAGAGGATCTTAGCGCCATGAAGCCCTTGATCGGCGTAACGCCGGACCTGAAGCCCGAATCCGTCGTGGGCGTTCGCAATCAGTATCTGCAGTCGGTGACGCGCGCAGGAGGCATTCCTGTGCTCCTGCCGATCAGCATCAATGAAGCGGACATGAGGGAGGTTTTCAGCCGCCTTGACGGTCTCCTCATTACGGGCGGCGCCGACATTGATCCTGCGCTCTACGGCGAGGAAAAATCTCCCGCCTGCGGGGAGCTCGAACCCGAGCGCGACCGCCTCGAAATGGTTCTTGGGGCGCTTGCCGTCGAGCACAACCTCCCGACCCTCGGCATCTGCCGCGGCTGCCAGGTGCTCAACGTCGTCTACGGCGGCACCCTTATTCAGGATATTCCGACGGAGCTCGGGGTCCCCATGGACGTTCACCGTCAGCCTGAGGACTACGCAATTGTGACGCACGGCGTTACGGTCGAGCCCGGAACGCTTCTCGAGTCGATCGTGGGTTCGGGCGAAATCCGCGTCAACAGCCGCCACCATCAGGCCGTGAAGAAGCTTGGGAAGGGGCTCGTCCTCAACGGCCGGTCGACCAAGGACGGCATCATTGAGTCCTTCAACGACCCGGCAAAGCGCTTCATGCTCGCGGTGCAGTGGCATCCGGAAATGCTCTCGCACGAGCGTCCCGAAGCGCTCAATCTCTTTAAGGCTCTGGTATCGGCGGCCGCAAGGGACTGAGCGGAACTCGGCTTTCCTTCGTCACGGTTCGCATGGAAAAGAGGCGCTTTCCCGGTCGGAAAAGCGCCTCTCTTTTCAGGCTTCAGAGCGTTCTCAGATCGCGAAGGGATCGTCTGAAGGGTCGGCAATGCGGCGGTATTCCGTGAAGCCCGCAATCCTTTGGGCTTCCTCTTCGCCGTAGCGGTCGGCAATGAAGCCGAGCGCCATGTCCATGCCGGCCGAAATGCCCGAAGAGGTGTAGAAGCGCCCGTCGACCACCCAGCGCGCTTTTTTCTGCCAGTTGACCTGCGGAACCGCCTTCATCACCATCGGCAGCGCCTTTTTGTTGCTCGTCGCCTTTCTTCCGTTCAGAAGTCCGGTTTTCGCTACGAGAGCGACCCCGTGCAGACGGTGAGCACGCAGTCCGCTTTCTGGGCTGCGGCTTTAAGCATTTCAAAGAAGCGCGGGTCCTTCGGCAGGAAGGCGGGCGCCGCGCCGGGAACGAGAAGGAGCGGCGAGGCGTTTTCGATCCCGAATTTTTCCGTCATCACCGGAAGGCCCTGGGCGCTCTTCACAACGCCGCCCTCGAGAGAAACGAAGCGCATGGAAAAGTCCCTGAGGTTCCCGAACATTTCGACCGGGCCCATGGCGTCGATTGTTTCAAAGCCCGGGAAAAGGAGCACGGAGAGCTCTGCTTTTTTGGATTCCTCTGCGCCGGCCTTCGCCTGGGCCGCCTGAGCAGATGAGGCAATGGCGCCGAGCGGCATGACGGCGGCAAGCGCGCAGATCTCGCGGCGGGTGATGAGAGACATGGATGACTTCCTTCTAAAAAATGTTTAGCTGCGGTATTTTGCTCGACGCCGGTGAAGAGCTCCTGAAGGGACGGAAGATTCCGGCCTGACGATGTTTTTTCCTCGTTTTCGCGAAAGCTTTTCTAGGCAAAACCTACTATTTGCCAACATGAATCATCAGAGAAGCACGAGAAAAGACGGGCTTGAAAACGGGTTCTACCTAGAATCAGGCTTACGGATAAAGGCAGGAAAAGCGCGCGTCTGACGCGCAGCCTTTGTCTGCAGGAGATACTCATGCTTTACAACTTCATGTCCGCCTTCGTGGCCTGCCTTGTGGTGGTGCTCTTGGGCGAATGGCTCTCCAAGCTCACCAAGGGCTGGATTCCCTCAGTCTTCATTTCTGCAGTCATTCTTCTTCTCTGCTTCTGGACTTTCCTCCCGAAGACGGTGGTGGCGGACGCCAAGATCCTGCAGCTCGGCTCGACCGTTGCAATCTTCCTTCTGATTGCTCATATGGGCACGCTCTTTTCCCTTAAGCGCCTCCTTGAGCAGTGGAAGACCGTGATCATCTGCCTCGCGGGCCTCTTCGGCATGTGCACGCTCGCCTGGTTCGTCTGCCCGCTCCTCATGGACAAGACCCTCGTCATTACTGGCCTTCCCCCGCTCGCGGGCGGCATCGTTGCGACGACCATGATGCAGAAGGCTGCGCAGGACGCCGGTCTCCCCGTGGCGGCAGTCTTTGCGATTTCGATGTACTGCATTCAGGGCTTTGCCGGTTATCCGCTTACCGCGATCTGCCTGAAGCGTGAAGCGCAGAAGCTCCTGAAGGAAGCCCGCGAAGGTCATCCGGAGGGCGGCGCCGTTGTCGACAGCCGCCGCGTGATGGCTGACGCCATGGCGCTTCCTGAAAATGAAAAGCGCGGCATTCTTGCCGTCCCGGACGCCTGGAATACGCCTTTCTTCGTTCTGCTCAAGCTCGCCCTCGTCGGCTGGCTGGCACTTGTGATCGGCATTCTCACGGGCGTGAGCGGCGCGATCTGGGCGCTCGTTCTCGGTGTGATCTTCTGCCGCCTCGGGTTCCTCGAGCCTGACGTGCTGAGCAAGACCGGTTCGAAGGACCTTCTCTTCTTCACTCTGATCATGTTCGTCTACAGCGGCCTCGCCGACTGCACGCCGGCGCTCCTCTTCGACCTGATCGGACCGATGCTCATTCTTCTCGTGATCGGCCTCTGCGGCATGGGCATCATGGCCTTCATCGTCGGCAAGATCCTGAAGATTTCCCCGTGGCTCGGCTATGCCAACTGCCTCACGGCGCTCTACGGCTTCCCCTTCGACGCGATCATGACTGAAAAGATCTGCCATGATGAAGGCGCCAACAAGGAAGAGGTCGACTATCTGATGAGCCGTCTCTTCCCCTCGATGATCGTGGGCGGGTTCGTTACGGTGACGATTACTTCCGTGGTGCTCGCCGGCATCTTCGTCAAGTTCCTCTGATTTCTATTTCTTCCTGACGTAAGGCGTTCAGGAGCTTCTCCCGGAGAGGCTCGCCTGAGCGCCTTATGTCATTATCCGGACGCAATCAAAAATGACTTTGCAGGACCTTATTGAAAAGTACAGCGCTTATCAGGTTGAGATGCGCCGCTATTTCCACCAGCACCCCGAGGAAAGCACGAAGGAGGTGAAGACCGCCCAGCGCATCCGCGAGGAGCTCGATAAGGCTGGAATTCCCTGGAGAGTTTGCGGCATGGGCACTGGCACCCTCGCGCGCATTGAAGGCAAGCTCCCCGGGAAGACCATCATGCTGAGAGGCGACATTGACGCGCTTTCCGTGACGGAAAAAACGGGTCTTCCCTTCGCGAGCGAAAATAAGGGCGTGATGCATGCCTGCGGCCACGACTGCCACATCTCGATGCTCCTTACCGCCGCGCATATGCTGAACGACGTGCGCGACCAGATCAAGGGCACGGTTCTGCTCGCCTTCCAGCCTGCCGAGGAAATCGGCCGCGGCGCGCAGTCGATGATTACCGAGGGCGCGCTCGAAGGGGTCGACGCCTGCTTCGGCATGCACGTCTGGGCGGACTATCCGGCCGGCACCGTCGGCATCCGGAAGGGCCCGACGATGGCGAGCGGCGACAAGTTCACGATTACCGTGAAGGGCAAGTCCACGCACGGCGCGCAGCCCCATCACGGCACGGACGCTCTGGTGATGGCCGCTTCGATCGTCATGAACCTGCAGACGATGGTTTCGCGCGAATTCTCCCCGATCGATACGGCGGTCGTTACGGTCGGCAAACTGACGAGCGGCACGCGCTTCAATGTTGTTGCCGGCGATGCGGTGATGGAAGGCACGACCCGCACCTTCTCGAAGGAAATCCGCGACAGCTTCGCCGAACGCATCACGCGCATCGCGAAGTGCACGGCCGAAGCGATGAGAGGCACCGCTGAAGTCAATTACGAGTATCTCGTTCCGGTCACGACGAATGATCCGAAGATCTGCGACCTGGCAGCTGAGGCCGTGACGAAGATCTTCGGCGAAGGCAAGGTGGTCGAGGCTGATCAGACGATGGGCGGCGAAGACTTCGCCTACTACCAGGAGAAGATTCCGGGCGCCATGGTCTTCCTCGGCATCCGCAACCCCGCCTGCAATGCCGTCTACCCGCAGCACCACATGTGCTATACGGTGGATGAATCCGTCCTCGTGAAGGGCGCAGCGCTCCATACGCAGACGGCGCTCAATTTCCTCGGCGTCGACCTGAAGTAACGCCTGAGGCGCGTCTCGCCTGAATGGTCCCCGGAGTCCTTTCCCGAATGAGAAGCTCCGGGGATTTTCGTTTTCTGTTTTCCCCATTTTTGCCATGACTCAGGACACATCTGATTTCGCCCGCGTCTGCGGACCCTTCATTGAAAAACTCTTTTCCGATGTGCGCGAACTCACGCATTCGCCCGCACCGAGACGCGGCGTCACGCGCCTCGGCTATTCGCCCGAGGAAGACCGGACGGTGGAATACCTGAAGCGTGCGGGCGAGGCGCTCGGCCTTGAATCGGAAGAGGACGGCGCCGGGAACCTCTGGCTCACGCTCCCCGGCCGCGACCGGTCGCTTCCGGCGCTCGTCTCAGGCAGCCACGCCGACAGCGTGCTTGACGGCGGCAACTACGACGGGCTTGCCGGCATTGCCGCGGCCTTCTGCCCGGTTCTATGGCTGAAGGCCCAGGGCATCGTGCTCCCGCGCGACTACCGCGTGCTCGTTCTTCGCTGCGAGGAGCAGGGGCTGGTGGGCTCCACGGGGCTTCTCGGAAAATTGAAGCCCGTCGACCTCGACCGCCGCTTCATTGCAGGGGCGCCCACATTGGGCGAGCTTCTCGCCAGGCACGGCCTGGATGCTCAGAAGCTCACGGGCGGAAAACCCCTGATGGATCTCACGAAGATCGCCGCCTTCTTTGAAGCCCATATCGAGCAGAGCTCGAAGCTCGACAACTTGAAGACCGCGCGCGTGGGTCTCGTCACCGGGATTCGCGGCATACGGCTCAACCGCAGAATCCGCGCGATCGGCGTGGGCGCGCATGCGGGCGCAATCGACTTCCCCTACCGTCATGATGCGGCCTGCGCCTGCGCGCGCTTTGTTTCGCACATCTACGACAAATGGGCGCATGCCCTTGCGATGGGCGACGACCTCGTCGTGACGACGGGTTCGATCCGCACGCCTGATACGGCGATCCCGAACAAGATTGCGGGCGAATGCGAGATGACGCTCGACATGCGCTCGCTCGACGATGAGGCCTTTGCGCGCTTCTCTGCCGTCATCGACCGGGAGCTCGACGAGCTCGCCGCGGAAATGGGCGTCACCTTTGAAGCAGACCCCTCCATCATCATTCCGCCCAATCATTCCGATCCGGTGCTGATGGCGCATCTCAGAAAGGGCGCCGAGTCGCTCGGCATCGGCGTTCAGGAAATGCCTTCGGGCGCGGGCCACGATGCGGCGAATTTCGGTGCGGCGGGGATTCCCTTTGCGATGCTTTTCATCGCCAACCAGAAGGGATCGCACAATCCCGATGAAGCCATGAGGATGGACGACTTCCTCGCGGCTGCGCGGGTCCTCACGGAGGCTCTCGTCCGCTACGACGAATAAGCGGAAGAAAGTCCGGGAGAAGCTCTCCCAAAAAATTTCCGAATTGAAAAAAAAGGCCGGAGGCATGTCTTCCGGCCTTTTTCCTTAGAAGCTTTCAGCCATTCCTCAAGCCATCTGAGCGGCCACGGCCTTCACGAGGACGCTCACGCCGAAGAAGATGAAGAGCGCTCCCGAGACGCGGTTCATGATGGAGGAAGCTTTCGGGCCCGAAAGGAACCGTCTTGCCCAGGCGGCCGAGTAGCTGTAGCAGAAGTGGATGACGATGCCCGTGCCCGCAAAGATGGCGAGGAGCACCGCCATGCGCTCGACGTAGGGGTCCTCGGGCGCCACGAACTGCGGCAGGAGCGAGACGAGGTAGACGAAGAGCATCGGGTTCGTGAGCTGGAGCAGAAACGCGGAGAGAAAGAGCGATCCCCCTCTGGGCTTCGGTCCCTTTTCGGATTCAATTTCGCCTTCCCTGAGGGATTCGAAGCTCTTTGCCGGACTATGCCAGGCGCGCCAGCCGAGGTAGAGAAGGACGATCGCCGAGGCGACCTGGAGCGCTGTAAAGAGAACGGGCGATGTGGTGAGGACAGCGCCCAAGCCCACCGCGCAAAGGAGCGCAATCACGAAGGAGCCGAGAACGTTGCCGAGGGGCGCCTGCCAGGCAGAGCGCATGCCGCCTCTCAGTGCCGAGGAAATCGTAAAGAGAACGCCGGCGCCGGGGGTGAGGACGGTAACGAAGGTGATGGCAAAAAAGACGGAAAGGTCGTGCATGCCGGATCGGGGAAAAGCGGGTGACAAAAAGAGGCTGATTCCAAAATCTTAGAGCCCGAAGATGCGCCCGGCTCTCAGCGTTTTCGCGGATTGGCGCCGCCCGGGTTGATGTCTGAGAAAGCGATGCTCTATGCGCTGATACGCCCTCTGATCGGGGGTTCTGCTTAGAGATGCGCGTGTTTTCACGATGTGAAGACGATATTCTTTAAAGAATATTCTCTGCGAAATTCGGGATGTCACGTTTCCGGAGGGGCTCGAGGAGTCCGTCCGCCGGATGTCCGTCCCGTGAGGAGAAAACACCCGTCTTTTTGGTTGTGCAGAGGGGGGGTTAAGCGGGAAGCGAAAACCCCGAGGCTGCGCATTTATTTCATGAGGCAAGCCGATGAATCTTTCCACACTCCCGAAGGCGCTCTTTGAGGCATATAAGAACAACGCTCCGCTCGAAATGAAGGCCTGCGAAGGCATTCTCAACGACTTCGAAACCGCTTACGCGGTTCAGCGCGCGGTGGCCGAGCAGAAGGGAGAGCCTACGGGCGGCTACAAGATTTCGCTCACGAGCAAGACGACGCAGGACATGTTCGGCACGACTGAGCCGCTCTTCGGCGAGCAGATCCCCTCGCACATTCTTGCTGCGCCTGCCGTCCTCCAGATGGCAGAAATGAATGAGCCTCTGATCGAGGTCGAGCTCTCGATGATCCCGAAGGTTGATCTCGAGCCCGGCATGTCGGACGAAGAGCTCCTCAGGAATGTGACCGTCGCGGGCGGCATTGAGGTTCCGGATGCGCGCTTCAAGGCCTGGTTCCCGGCCCTCAACAAGTATCTCGTCGTCGCGGACTGCGCCGTCGGCGGCTACATCATTCACGGCACGCCCGTGGACGGCACGAAGCTGAAGCTCGAAGACCTTCTCAAGATCCATGTGGATCTCCTGAAGGACGGCAAGGTCATCAAGTCGGGCGACTCGACTGAAGTGCTTGATCAGCCGATTCATGCGCTCAAGTGGCTTGTCGAGGCGCTTGCGAAGCGCGGCAGGAAGCTCACGGCCGGTCAGGTTGTTTCGACGGGCACCTTCTTCGTGCCGCCGAAGCTCGAAAAGGGCGAATACATCGCCCGCTACTCGGGCGCCATCACGGAAGACGTCAAGCTCTCCGTTCGATAAAGCGCTTTCTCGGGAATAATTGCCTGAAAGCCCGGCAGCCGGATGCCTTCCGCTGCCGGGCTTCATTTTTTTGGGAAAGCGCTTGGAGCTCCAATCTGATTTAATGGGAGAAAGTCATCTGCCGCTGCAGAACAAACCAAGGAATCGGAGAGGAAGGAGAAAATCATGGCAGCCCCGAAAGGGAGAATCTTCACCGACGCGGATCGAGAGGAGCTTGATGCCCTTGACGACGGCACTTCCATGTATGCCTGGCGCGTGGAGCATCTGATCGACGAGAAAATTGCGAAGGGCATTGCCGAAGGCCGGTTCACGGAGGAAGAGGCCGCGGAGGATCTCGAGGCGGCGCTCCGGCTTTCCTATGCGCTCAACAACATGGACAGCTACGAAAAGTACGTCCGGGCCGTGAAGGTTCTCCGGCGTGCTGAGAAGAATGCAGCGGGCTCGGGCGCTTATTGGTATCGGCTCGGATCGGCGCTCAACTATCTCGGGAAAATCGAGGAGGCAAAGGAGGCGGCCGACCGCGCCGTGGCGGAGGAGCCTGATTATCCCTGGGGATGGCTTCTTCTCGGGAGGCTCTGCGCCCATTTCGGACTCAGGTCTGAGGCTCAGGAAGCGCAGAAGCGCGGTCTCGCGCTCGTGCCGGATGATCCGGAGTTCCTGATGCTCGGAGAGGATATCGAGCGAGGCGCCGATCTCGCCCGGATGGAATACCACCTCATCGACCCGGAAGCCGAAAAGGCATTGCGCGAGGATGCGCTCCCTTCGAACGATCTTCTCGAAAAAATACGGTCCTGCCATTGCATCCTCACGGATCCGGAGGGGCTTGCTGCGGCGAAAAGAGCGCTTCCCTTAAAAGACTGGAAGCCGGCGGATCCGCCTGACGATCCCTTCTGCCGCGGCGTCTTTGCGTTCGGGAAGGGCGAGGTGGAAATCGTTTTCCGCATGAATGAAGCCGGGTTTTCGCACATGCCGGCCTGGTGGCTCGCAGGTCTCGCGCGCCTTCTTCCTTCAGCGCTCGAAAGTTTTGAGAAGCCCCGTCTGGTTGAAGTGCAGCAGAACCGGATCGTCGCCGTCTATGCGGCAGACGAAGAATCTGATGAGGAAATCGTCAGATACTACGACTTAAGCCATATCAGCACGGACGATTCGTCTGAGCTGAGGAGCGGCGGGGAGGGCGCCGAATACGAGCCCGGCGAGAAGGCGCTGCTCGAGAAGGTGGAGGCTCTCAACGAACTTTCCGAATACCAGAGAATCATTGATCTTCTGGAGGCGCTGCCTCCGGAAAAGCGCACGTGGCGGCTCTCGGGCGAACTCGCCCGCGCCTACAACAACCTTGCAGAGCCCGGAGACGACGAACTCTTTGAACGGTCGATTGAAATCCTCGGCGCATCGCGAAGCGCCGCGGGGAGCACTTTCCTCTGGAACTACCGCATGGGCTACGCGCTCTACTTTCTCGACCGGGACGGCGAAGCGCTCAGGTTTTTCGAAAGGGCGCTCGAGAAGAAGCCCGGCGACGAGGATGCGATTGCGCGCCTTGAGGCGGCAAGACGCGGCGTGACGCTTCCCATCTTCTTCAAGCCCTTCAGAAATCGCGTGAAGCTCGTCTGGCGGCGCTTTTCTGACGAAGCTGCCGTCGTCATGGATCTGCTTCGCGAAGGGCGGATGGTCGAGGCGAGAGAACGGGCAGAGCGCATTTTCCACCCGGTCGCGATGAACTGGGGATTCGGGCTCGGTCTGGATGAGCACGGCCGGGGACTCCTTTTCTTTTCGCCGAAGGGAAGGCTCAGCGAAGCATTCCCTCTCGTGCATTTCGCCGACCGGATGCCGGAAGCCCTCGCGGAGAAATGGTCGCTCAAGCTGGGACGCGGCCCGGGAATTCATATCGGAAGCGGCGCCTTCCGGTCAGGGATCCGTCCGGAGGAGCTCACGCTCTGGGTGGACCAGGAGGAATCGGGCTGGCGGGTGAGCTTTTATGCGGAGAGCTTCCGCGGGATCTCTGAGGAGGATGCCCCGGCGATCTTTGAGGATCTCGGCACGATGATCGAGGATGCGGTCGGCGAAGCCGTGAGCATGCGCCTTGTCCGCGGCATTTCCATCATGAAGGCGAAGCGCGGTGAGCCCGGGATCAGGATGAATGAACTCGCCCGATGGTTCCATGAACACGTGCCGATGTCGGCGGATTTCGACATGCGCCTCGTGATCCGAGAGAAGCTTGAATTCTGGCTCAAGCCCGATCCGAGGGCGCTGGAACTCTACTTCGACATCGGTCCGGGCTTCACGCAGTGCGCGGCCTTCATGAATGAATACCGGGCCGATGAGGCCGAGGCCCTTGACGCCTTCCAGAGGATTGGCGCCGCAGCGGGCTTCTTTGCCTTTGAATTTGCGCCGGATCTGGATAGAGAGGCACGGGACGAAGCGGAGCGCCGCGCGATCGCGGATTTCAAAGCCGCGATGGCGGAGTTTCCTGAAGAAGGCTTGGTCTGCGGCGAAGCGCAGTCGCAGGACCGCGCTTATGTCGAGGTGATGCTCTGGGATTCGAGGGTTTTCCTGAGCAGAGCGGCCGCGTGGCTTGAGCGCTATCCCGGGATTGAGCGGGCGCTTTTCAGGACCTGGAGGCGAAGAGCGGGAAATGTCATTCTGAAGGCGCCCGGAGAAGGCTGAAGGCTTTCCGGAAGCCTGAAATCCCGCACGTGAAGCCCGCGAGAGCGAAAAAAGGCAGCTTCCCCGCCAGAAGGAGGAAGCAGCCAGTCATGGGCAAAAGGGATTTTTGAGGAAAAGGCGCGCGGATCAGCCGAGGGGCTTAGCGCGCCAGGCCGGCATCGTCGCCTCATAGGCGGCGATCTTGTCCTCGTCCTTCAGGGTGAGGCCGATCGCGTCGAGGCCTTCGAGCATCATCCAGCGGCGGAAGGGATCCACCTTGAAGCTGAAGTGGAGGTCCCCCGCCGTGACGGTTTCCTTTTCGAGGTCCACAGTGACTTCCATGCCCTTTTCGGATTCGAGCTTCCTGAAGAGCGCGTCGATTTCAGACTGCTTGAGCTCGACCGGAAGAAGGCCGTTCCCGAGGGCATTGTTCTTGAAGATGTCGGCAAAGGAGGGCGCAATCACGCAGCGGAAGCCGTATTCGAGGAGCGCCCAGGGGGCGTGCTCGCGGCTCGAGCCGTTGCCGAAATTGGCCTGCGCAACGAGGATCCCGGCGCCCTTGTATTCCGGGTAGTTGAGCACGAACTCGGGATTGGGCTTCGTTTCCTCGGCGTCGAGCCAGCGGTGGTCGTGAAAGAGATGGTGCCCGAATCCCTTCCTGTCGACGGCAAGAAGGAATTGCTTCGGGATGATCTGGTCGGTGTCGACATTGGCGCGGTTCAGAGGAACTGCGACAGACGTGAAGACGGTGAATTTCTGCATTGCCGGAATTCCTTTAGAGATAGTCGCGCGGGTCAGCGATGCGGCCGGCAACGGCAGAGGCTGCCGCGGAGGCCGGGCTCATCAGGTGCGTGCGGCTGCCGCGCCCCTGACGGCCGACAAAGTTGCGGTTCGAGGTGCTCGCCACGCGGGAGCCCGGTTCCGCTCGGTCGTCGTTCATCGCGAGGCACATGGAGCACCCCGGGAGGCGCCATTCGAAGCCTGCATCGCGGAAGATCTGGGCAATGCCCTCGGCTTCGGCCATCTCGCGGACCTGGGCGGAACCCGGAACCGCAAGCGCGCGCACGCCGGGCGCAACCTTGCGGCCCTTCAGGATCTCTGCCGCTGCGCGGAAGTCTTCAATGCGTCCGTTCGTGCAGGAGCCGATGAAGACGGTGTCGATTTTCGCCGACGTCATCGGAGCGCCCGGTTCGAGCTCAATGTACCTGAGCGCGTTTTCGGCGCTTTCGCGGGCAACGACATTCTCAAAGGATTCGAGAACGGGGACGTTCCCCGTAATCGCCGTTTCCTGACCCGGGTTCGTGCCCCAGGTGACCTGCGGCTCGAGCTTCGAAGCGTCGAGCACGACTTCGGCGTCGAACTTCGCGTCGGGGTCGGAAGCGAGCGTGCGCCAGTAGGCGACGGCTTCGTCCCAGTCCTTGCCCTTCGGGGCGTAGGGACGGCCCTTCAGGTATTCAAACGTGACTTCGTCGGGCGCAACCATGCCCACCTTGGCGCCCATTTCAATCGCCATGTTGGAGAGCGTCATGCGGCCTTCCATCGTGAGCGCCTTGACGGCTTCGCCCGCAAATTCGACGGCGTAGCCCGTGCCGCCCGCCGTGGTGAGGCGTCCGGCAATGGCCAGAATCAGGTCCTTGGCGGAGAGGCCTTTCCCGAGCCTGCCGTCGCAGCGGATGCGCATGGTTTTGAGGCGCTGCTGCTTGAGGGTCTGCGTCGCCATCACGTGCTCGACCTCGGACGTGCCGATGCCGAAGGCAAGGGCGCCGAAGGCGCCGTGCGTCGCCGTGTGCGAGTCGCCGCAGACGAGGGTCGTGCCCGGAAGCGTAAAGCCTTCCTGGGGCCCGATGATGTGCACGATGCCCTGGCGGGCGTCGCCGAGGCCGAAGAGCTTCACGCCGAATTCGCGGCAGTTCTCGATAAGCGTCGTCACCTGCTTCTTTGCGAGCGGCATGCAGGCCTCAAGCGTCGGGCGCTGGGTCGAGATGTCGTGGTCCATCGTCGCGATCATGAGGTCGGGGCGGCGCAGCTTTCGTCCGGCCGCGCGCAGACCCGCAAAGGCCTGCGGGCTCGTCACTTCGTGAATGATGTGACGGTCGATGTAGAGGAGCGGGAGTTCGCCTTCCTTCTGCATCACGACGTGAGCGTCATAGACTTTTTCGTAGAGCGTCTTTCCCATTTTCAGGCTCCCTCGGCAATGCGGCGGACAATGGCGTCGCCCATTTCGCGCGTGTTGAGAGGTTGGGCCCCTGCGGCGCGGGCAAGGTCGGTCGTGACTTCGCGGGCGGCAAGCGCGTCGAGAACCGCCTTTTCAATGGCGTCGGCGGCTTCCTTTTCGCCGAGCGAATAGCGAAGCATCATGGCGGCGGAGAGAATCTGCGCGACCGGGTTGGCGATGCCCTTTCCGGCGATGTCCGGAGCGGAGCCGCCCGCCGGCTCATAGAGGCCGAAGCCGCCCTCGCCGATCGAAGCCGAGGGGAGAAGACCCATCGAGCCCGTGATCATGGCGCATTCGTCGGAGAGAATGTCGCCGAACATGTTCGAGCAGAGCATGATGTCGAACTGCGCCGGATCGCGGATCAGCTGCATCGTGGCGTTGTCGACGTAGATGTGCGAGAGCTCGACGTCGGGATAGTTGCGCGCGACCTCCTCAACGGTTTCGCGCCAGAGGACGGAGGAGGCGAGGACGTTCGACTTGTCGACAGAGGCAACCTTCTTCCTGCGGCCGCGGGCGGCTTCAAAGGCGGCCACGGCGATGCGGCGCACTTCGCGCTTCGAATAGACCTCGGTGTCGTAGGCGGTCGTATCCTCGCCTTCGCCCTTCCTGCCCTTGGGCGTGCCGAAATAGATGCCGCCCGTGAGTTCGCGGACGATCACCATGTCGAAGCCCTTTTCCGAAATGTCGGCGCGCAGCGGCGAGAGCGCGGAGAGGCCGGGGAAGATGCGGGCCGGACGGAGATTGCAGAAAAGCTTGTAGCGCTTTCTCAGGGGAAGGAGCGCGCCGGCTTCAGGGCGCTGGGAATGCGGGAGATGGTCCCACTTGGGGCCGCCGACGGAACCGAAGAGAATCGCGTCAGCCTTGTCGCAGGCAGCGATTGTCGCTTCCGGAAGGGGCGTGCCCTCCGCATCAATGGCGGCGCCGCCCACGAGGGCTTCCGTGCGTTCGAGCGTGAAGCCGAAGCGGGCGCCGGCAGCGTCGAGCACCTTGAGCGCTTCGCGCATGACTTCGGGTCCGATGCCGTCGCCGGCGAGAACTGCAATGCGGTGGTTGCGGGTCATATCAGTCATCCTGGTAGGAAATACGGGGTAAAAAGAGGGCGGCCGTCTTCAGAAAAGCTCCTGAAAGCGGTCAGTCGTAATGGGGTGAGGCCCGGGAGCCGGAGAGGAAAGGGAAAGCGTTTTCCGCTTTCCCTCATTTCAACCCGGAATCCGGGCCTGATGCTTTATTGAGCGGCCTTCGCGGCTTCGTCTGCAGCGGCCTTCACCGTGCGCGAGGGGCGCTTCTTCGCGGCGTGAATGCGCTTCGCGCGTTCAATGTTGTTGATCGCGTGGAGGAGCGCGAGCGCGGAGGATTCAATCACGTCGGTCGAGAGACCCATGCCGTGGAAGATGCGGCCTTCGTATTCGACCGTCACGTCCACCTGGCCGAGCGCATCCATGCCGGCGCCGTTGGCGTTGATTTCGTAGCTCTTCAGCACGCACTTGATGCCGGTGAGGTGCGTGATGCAGTTGTAGCAGGCGTCGACAGGGCCGTTGCCGATGCTCGATTCCGTGCGGGTGCGGCGGCCGACGCGCAGACGCACCGTAGCGGTCGGAATGACCGAGGCCGTGCCGCTCGTCACGTTCATCTGCTCGAGATGGTAGGTGTCGTCCTCTTCGTCGAGCTTCGTGAAGAAGATGAGGGACTCAAGGTCGTAGTCGAAGACCTGGCCCTTCCTGTCGGCGAGCTTCAAGAAGCGCGCGTAGATGTCGTTGAGATCGTACTCGTCGTCGGCGTAGCCGAGCTTCCTCAGGCATTCGCGGATCATGTGGCGGCCCGATCGAGCGGTCATCAGCATCGTGTTGCCGCTGAAGCCCACCGATTCGGGGGTGAGGATTTCGTAGGTTTCGCGGTTCTTGAGGACGCCGTCCTGGTGGATGCCGGACGAATGCGAGAAGGCGTTCGAGCCCACGATCGCCTTGTGCGAGGGCACGGGTTCGTGGCAGATCTTCGAAACGAGTGCGGAGGTGCGGGCGATGTTCTTGGCGATGATGCCGGTTTCGACGCCGCCCAAAATCTTCGAGCGGAGCTTGATCGCCATGGCAACCTCTTCGAGGGAGCAGTTGCCGGCGCGTTCTCCGAGGCCGTTCACGCAGCACTCGATCTGGCGGGCGCCCATCTGGACCGCGGTGAGGGAATTGGCCGTCGCCATGCCGAGGTCGTTGTGGCAGTGAACGGAAATGACCGCCTTGTCGACATTGGGGACCCGGTTCATGACCTGGGTGATGATGCCGCCGAATTCGGTCGGAACCGTGTAGCCCACGGTATCGGGAATATTGATGGTGGTGGCGCCCGCGTTGATCGCTTCCTCGATCATGCGGCAGAGCTGATCGATCGGGGTGCGCCCTGCGTCTTCGCAGGAGAATTCGACGTCGTCCGTATATTTTCTCGCCTGCTTCACGGCGGCGACGCCCATGGCGAGCACGTCGTCGAAGGTCTTGCGGAGCTTGTCCTTCACATGTATCGAGGACGTGGCGATGAAGGTGTGTATTCGGAAGTGCTCGGCGGCCTTCAATGCCTGAGCGGCCACGTCGATGTCCTTGATCACGGCGCGCGAGAGGCCGCAGGGAACGGCGTGCTTGAGCGTTCTTGCAATCAGCTGAACGGATTCGAAGTCGCCCTGGGAGGAAACGGGAAAGCCCGCTTCAATGACGTCAACGCCGAGCTCTTCGAGCGCGAGCGCAATCTGAAGCTTCTGCCGTTCGGAGAGGCTCTGCGGAAGCGCCTGTTCGCCGTCGCGCAGCGTCGTGTCGAAGATGATTACTCGGTCCTGACTAGCCATGTTCCTTCTTCCTTTGTTGTTGTCGGCTCAAACTGAAAATTTTGCTTTCAGTCGTTGGGTGCAGTGTGCGAAACATACTCCCGCGTGAATGCAACTGTCAAGAAATGCAGAACTAAAGTACCGGGTTTTGAAAAGGGAACTAGTTGATAATCTCTATAAACCTATTTTTTAAGTGGTAGTTTTTGCAAAGCCGGCGTTTTGTGCAGAATCCGGATTTCTGCATGAATTTACGAAGCTTTCAGGGGAGCGCCGCGACGACGGGAAGGGTCTTCGGGCCGAATTGAAGCGTGCGGATCTTGACGTCGATCCCGAAGAGCCTTGAGAGCGCCTCTTCCGTGAAGATTTCGCTTGCCGGCGCAAAGACGGGCGCTTCCCCGCGGGGAACGAGGAGGCCCGTTTTCGCGCGCGAGAGCGCATGCGCGGGAAAGTGGGTGTTGAGAATCACCCCCGGACCCTGTTCGGTCAGCCGGTCGATGACTTCGAGGATGAGCGCCTGGTTGCGGAAGTCGAGGTTGCTTTCGGGCTCGTCGAGGATGAGGAGTTCAGGGTCGTTGGCGAGCGCCCGGGCAATGGCCGCAAGCTGAAGCTGGCCGCCCGAGACCTCTGAGCAGAGGCGGCGCGAGAGGTGCGCAATTCCGACCTCCTCGAGCGCCTTCTGGGCGAGGATCCAGTCGTTTTTGCCGGGAGAGGAGAAGAGCCCGATCCGGGCGCTTCTGCCGAGAACCACGTATTCGGCAATCGTGAGCGAGGCGAGGTTTGAGAGCTTCGCCTGCGGCACGTAGGCCGCGCGCTGCCAGAAGTCGGTTCTGTGCCATTCCTTCAGAGGCTTCCCGTTGAAGAGCGATTCGCCCGTGCTCCAGGGCATGAGTCCGAGGAGGCACTTGAGGAGCGTTGTTTTGCCGGCGCCGTTGGGTCCGAGAACCGCGAAGACGCCGCGGCCGTCAAACGTGAAATTGACGTCCCTGAGGACCGGGTCTCCCCCGGGATAGTGAAAGGATCCGTTTCTGACCTGAACGTTCATGATGCTTCCGGTCCTCTTTCAGAGCGGTCTGCCGGCGCGGCGCATGAGAATGATGAAGGCGGGAGCACCCACGAGCGCCGTGAGGATGGAGACGGGAATCTCGCTCTCTGCCATGGTGCGCGCTGCTGTGTCGATGAGGATGAGGAAGAGCCCTCCCAGAACCATGGAAGCGGGAAGCACCCGCTCATTGGCCGCGCCGAAGAGAAGACGCGCCGCATGAGGAACGAGAAGCCCCATCCAGCCGATGAGGCCGCAGAGGGACACTACCGATGCCGTCATGAGCGTGGCGGCAAGAATGACCGTGCCCCGCATGAGCCGCACGTTGATGCCGAGGCTTTCGGCTTCGTCCTTCGGGAGCGACGCGGCGTTGAGGCGCCAGCGGAGGCTCATGAGGATTGCGCCCCCGAGAATGAGGAGCGGAAGTCCGGGGAGAATCGTGCGCATCGACGCGCCGGTAAGAGACCCCATGAGCCAGAAAGTGATGGAGGGAAGAACGTCCTGGGGGTCTGCTGCAAACTTGACGATGCTCACGAACGCAGTAAAGAGCGCGCCCACTACCATGCCGGCGAGCACAATCATCAGAATGGATCCCGATTCGCCGTTTCGTCCGCGGGCCACGAGCATGACGATTGCAATGGCGGCAAGCCCAGAAAGAACGGAGAGCCCCTGAATGGCGAAGGCGCCGAGCCCGAGAAGAATGGCGAGCACCGCGCCGAAGGAGGCGCCGGTGGCGACGCCGAGCGTGTCGGGTGCGGCTAGGGGATTTGCAAAGAGCGCCTGAAAGGCGGCGCCTGAGGCGGCAAGTCCCGCTCCGGCAATAAAGGCGAGGAGTATGCGCGGGAGCCTCACGTTCCAGACGATGCTCGAGGCAGGAGTCTTCGCTTCCGGATGCAGAAGAGCGTCGAGCGTATCGGCGGGCGACAAGCCGTAGCGGCCCGCAAGGAGCGAAAGGAAGGCCGCCGCGAGGGAAAGCAGAATGAGGAGCGCCAGCGCGAGCCGGAAGTGCCGAGAGCGCTTCTCGGCATCCAGAAGCGCTCGGGGGCAGTCGAGAGGCTTCTGCCTTGCGCTCATCGACTGCTCCGGACCGACGCGGAGGCGTTTTCGGCGCTTCCCGCGTCATGCTCGAAGACGGCCTTCGCTTCGTCGTCGGTCAATGTCATGCCGAAGCCGGTCCTGTAGTAGCGCTTGGCTTCCTCGACGAGGTTCACGTCTTCAAAAGCCTTCGGATAAAGGGTCTTGGCGAGCCAGAGGAGCGTGACGGGAGCGTCCGCCGAGGGCGTAAAGGTGCGGTAAAGCCCAAGCGGCATCTTGTAGACCGCCTTTTCCTCAACGGCCTTCACGTGCGACCAGTCGCGGCCCTGATCCCGCCCGGCAAAGATGTCTTCAGGCATGAGGGGCGTGAAGTTCGTGAGAATCACGGCGTCGGGATTCCAGGCGTAGACGCTTTCCATCGAGACGGCGGCATTGGCGTTTTCGGCTTCAATGCTGCCCGCCGCGTTCTCGGACCCCGTAAGGGCGCACCAGGACTCGCCGAAAAAGCGCTTTCCCGAAACCACAAGCTCCCGGGAATCCGCACGGACGATGAAGAGAACGCGCTTTCTTTCCGTCTGCGGAATGGCGTCGATGCGCTTTTCAACGAATTCGCGAACGCGCTTCATTTCGCCGCGGAGCACTTCGCCCCGCGCCTTTGCGTCCGGGAAAATTTTTTCAAGCGATTCGGTCCACCCGTCGAAGGTCTTCTCGACGTCGTAATTCCATTTGACGGGACTGATGCCGAAGGCCGTGAGCCCGGCCGAGCGCACGCGCTCGAGCATGCGCTTGTCGGGGGCGTTGACGAGGACAAGGTCGGGGTTGAGCGTCATCAGGCTCTCAATGCTGAGGCTTGCCCCCTGAATGAACCGGGTGGGGATCTGAAGCGCCTGCGGGTAGAGCTTCCCGAGAAGTCCGGCTTTAGCTGCGGACATCGATGCCGGATGCATGCCGGCGATGCGCGAGGGCTCGCCCGTAAAGGCGACGGCATAGGGAGCGAGCGGAAGAATGTTCGCAACGACGACGCGCTCGGGGTGATCGGGCACCTCCACCTTGTCGCCGTTGTCGTCCGTGACGGTCCGCGCAGAGGCGAGCGCCGCCGTGAGCGCGAGGAGAATGCCGGCAAAACTTCTGATTCTGGAACCCATGATGCTTTTCTTCCGCTTTGTTTTCTCACAGAAAGGACTCGCGAAGACGGTCAGTAGACGTTCCGGCCCTTCGAATCCTTCTTCATGATGCGCTCCTGCTCGCGCTTCCATTCCTTCTTGCTTTCGTCCGCGCGCTTTTCGTATTCGCGCTTGCCTCGGGCGAGCGCAATGTCGACCTTGACGCGGCCCTTGCTGAAGTGAAGGTTGAGCGGAATGAGCGTATAGCCCTGCCGCTCGACGCGGCCGATCAGCTTCATGATCTCGCGTCGGTGCATGAGGAGCTTTCTCGTGCGGTTCGTTTCGAGCGTTTCGTGCGTGCAGACCTGGTCGGCGGGATTCATGTGCGCATTGCAGAGAAAGAGCTCGCCGTCGCGGATGTAGACGTGGGCAAGATTGATCTGCGCGCGTCCGGCGCGGACGCTCTTCACTTCCCAGCCGCGCAGCACGAGGCCCGCTTCGAAGCGCTCCTCGATCGTATAGTCGAAGGTCGCGCGCTTGTTGACGATGCGCGGGGTGGCTCCGGCCTTGTTTTTCTGTTGTGCTTTGGTTGCCATAGGTGGCCCTGCTTGAAAATTCGGGTGCTTGGGGCGTGCGGTCCGGTTCTTCTCAAACGGAAGGCACCAATGCCGCTTTTTTTTTGTGGGAGAAGACGCTTGCAATTCTCCGCGCGCCCGCGATAATGCTTTGATTTCTTTCCTTTGACGGGAAGCCAAATTCTATCGACTTTGCGTTCGAACTGATTTCTATGCGAATTGCAATCTGTGAGATTACTCATCAGGGCGCGAAAGCCGTTGCGGCCGAGCGCGAAATTGAACTTCCCGACGCCGCAACGGTCGAGGCTGCTCTTCTTAAGCTCGGGCGCGATCCGCAGGAGGCGGGACTCGGCCTCTCAATTTATGCGCGCCGGGCGCAGCTCACGGACGTTCTCGTTCCCGGCGACCGGCTTGAACTCTCCGAGCCGCTTCTTGTTGATCCCCGGGAAGCGAGAAGAATGCGCGCGGAGCGCCAGGGCGACGTGCGGTTCCTCACCTGCGGGCGTCACGGCGGCAAGCACCGGCTCGCCCAATAATCGGCAATTCTAAAAACACAAAACCCTGCTCCAGAACGTTCTGCCGCAGGGTTTTCTTTTCGATTCGAATTTTGTCTGGCGTCCCCATCCGGATTCGAACCGGAGTTGACAACGTGAGAGGCTGCCGTCCTAACCGCTAGACGATGGGGACATC
>NZ_WEHX01000060.1 GCF_009183815.1 Sutterella seckii
CTCACGACGGACACCCTTGCCTCTGGCTGTGAGCTTGGCACTACCTCCTGCTCATCGGGACTTTCACCCTATAGAAATCGCCCATGCCGGGCACACGACGAAAAAGGCCGAAGTGGATTCTCTTCGACCTTAAGCAAATCTCCTAGGAGGTCCCCTGACGCAGAATGCGTTTCGTGATCAGAGGGAATTGAAAGCGTGATGCAAAATCGCGCGGACATCCCTCCGGAAGCAGATATCAAGAGCTGTCCTCCTGAAAGGACGGCCGATCTCTTTAAAGGAGAGAAAGAAAATGACCGAAATGAATCGCCGCACGCTCCTCAAGGGTTCCGTCGCGATGGGCGCTGCTGCGCTCTTTGGCTCTGAAGCGGCTCACGCCGCCGGCGCCGTTGCGCTCCCGAAGAAGTGGGACGAAACGACCGAGGTTCTCGTGATCGGTTCGGGCTTTGCGGGTCTTGCGGCCGCCATTGAAGCGAAGAAGGCGGGCGCCAAGGTCGAGGTTCTCGAAAAGATGACCATGCCCGGCGGCAACTCCATCATCAACGGCGGCATTCTGACGGCTACCGGGTGCCCGCAGCAGCTCAAGCACGGCATTAAGGATTCGCCTGAGCTCCTCGCGCACGACATGCTCGTTGCCGGCCTCTATCTGAATGAGCCTGAAAAGGTGAAGCTCGTCGCCAACTCCGCGCTCTCCAACTACGAATGGACCGTTAAGGTACTCGGCGTCGAATACAACCAGGACGCGATCGGTCAGGAAGGCGGCCACAGCGTTCCGCGCTACGTCTTCACGAAGAATGGTTCGGGCTCGGGCATTGTCTCGAAGGAGCTCGAATACCTCGAAAAGCTCGGCGTCAAGGTCCGCACCCGCGTCTATGTGAAGCACCTCTTCCGCGACGCCTCGGGCCGCGTTCTCGGCGCTGAGGTCCAGGAAGGCTACCGCTTCCCGAAGGCCGACTCCGGAAAGACCAAGTTCATCCGCGCCACGAAGGCGGTCGTCCTCTGCTACGGCGGCTTCTCGCGCGATGTCGAATACCGCATGATGCAGGATCCGAAGCTCACCGCGAAGCTCGACAGCACGAACCAGCCCGGCGCCACTTCGGAACTCTGGCGTGAAACGAGCCGCATCGGCTGCGCTCAGATTCAGAACGACTGGATTCAGTGCACGCCGTGGAACAACCCCAAGGAAAAGGGCATGGGCATCGGCTGGACCTTCTCGCAGTCCGCTGCTGCTGAATACGGCCTCTGGGTTTCGACTTCCGGCAAGCGCTTCGTGAACGAACTCGCCAACCGCAAGGTCCGTGCAGATGCCATCATGGTCGAGCAGACGAACGGCTTCCGCGCCGTCTCAATCTGCACGAAGGCCAACACCAAGGCCTTTGAGGACGCTCGTCCGGGCATGCTCGCAAAGCTCCTTGAGCAGGGCATCGTGAAGGAATACAAGTCCCTCGCCGACATCGCCGCCGACTACAAGATGCCTGCCGACGTGCTCGCGAAGACGGTTGACGACTTCAACAAGGCTGTTAAGGCGAAGAACGATCCGGAATTCGGCCGCTACATCAACAACGAGCAGGTTCCGCTCACCGAAGGTCCGTGGTATGCGAGCGAAATGAGCCCGAAGGTTCACCACTGCATGGGCGGCCTTGTGACCAACCTCAAGTGCCAGGTGATCGACATTTCCGACGGCAAGCCCGTCCCCGGCCTCTATGCCGCTGGTGAAGCGACTGGCGGCGTGCACGGCGCCGTGCGCCTCGGCTCCTGCGCCATTCTCGACTGCCTCGTGAACGGCCGCATCGCCGGCAAGGAAGCTGCCAAGGCCTGATGAATCCTCTTCTTCCCGCCCGCGAGCTACAGCCACCGGGCGGGAATAAAGCGAATTTCCCCGCCGGGGCGGAAGGCCAATGAACCTCTCCGCCCCTTTTTCAAATGAAAAAGACCCTGATTCTTCTTGCGATGGCTCTCGCTGCGCTCCCCTTCGCGGCCGACGCCAAGGGCTTTGCCGACTATCACACGGAAACGCTGAAGCTTCCGTGCACGACCTGCCACAAAACGCCCGACACGATGCCGACGACGGAGACCTGCACGGGCTGCCACCCGACCGACAAGCTCGTCGAGTCGACCAAGAACGTGAAGCCCACCAACCCGCACACGTCCCCTCACTACGGCGCGAAGCTCGACTGCGTCAACTGCCACGTGGGTCATGAGCCGAGCGAAAACTACTGCGCTCAGTGCCACAGCTTCGACTTCAAGGTGCCTTAACCTTCAGGCGCCGAAGTCTGATCAAAAGCCCGGATGCGCCGGATGACGCGCCCGGGCTTTCCTTTCCCGGGAAATGCCGGACCGCCGGCGTCATGAACCCGGCTCCGAAAGCCTTCCGGAATTCATGCGTTTCGGCGGCCAAAATGCGCCCCGGGCGGAGACCGAGCTTAGATCGGAGTCCGTGATCCGGCCTTAACCTTGAGCGCATCTCTCTGACGGTATTTCCCTGACTTGAAATTTAGAATAACATTTTTATTATTTCAATAAAGCGCTTTAAAGGACGGCTCAGAGAGAGCCGTCCTTCCTGAATGCTTTATTTCCGTTCAAGCACCCGGTGCGCCACCTCGCCTTCAGCCGGCGTCATGCGCCTCGCGAGAAGCACCGGGAGCAGCATGAGTAGCGCTACGAGCCCGAATGAAGCCGAGAGCCCCATTTCCTCGCCGATGAAGCCGAGGGTCGGGGGCCCCGCGAGAAATGCGCCGTACCCCGCGCTCGAAAGAAGGCTCATCCGGGCTGCGGGGTCCCCTTCGCCCATTGCGGCACCCGCAGAAAGCGCAACCGGGAAGCCGAGCGCCGCGCCTGCGGCCCAGAAAACGACGCCCAGCATGACGAAGAGCGGTGCCTTGAAGAAAATAATGACGAGAAGCCCGATGAGCGCAAGAAGAGCGCTTCCCATAAGGACGCGCCGCTTGCCGAAGCGCATGAGCCAGAAGGTTCCGGAGAAGCGCACGGCGGCAAGGCCCGACGCAAAGACCGCAAAGGCGAGCGCCGCGAAGCTCGTCGACGCGTTCATCGATTCGCGCAGAAGTATCGGGAGCCAGTCGTTTGCCGTGCCTTCGCAGAGCGCGACCACAAAGACCACGATGACGGCGGCGATGAGGCTGCCCGTGATTCTGAGCTTTGGCTTCAGGGCACCGGTCTTTTTCTCAGCTTCTTCACCCGACGCCCGGACGAGCGCCTCCACCTCGTTTAGCCGCAAGGTGGAGAGAAGGAAAACCAACGCCATCAGGCCGACAGCCATGAGAAAGTGCGTCATCGGCGAAACCGCGAGATAGACGCAGCCGAAGCCGAAGCCGAAAAAGGCGCCGACCGCTTCGCCGAAGCTGAAGCACGCATGGAGCGTCGTGAGCACAGGCTTTCCCCGCCGTGCTTCAATGACGCCCGCCGCGACATTCATCGCGATGTCGAGGAATACGGACCCGAACCCCACGAGTCCGAGACCCAGCGCCGTAACGACGCCTCCCGGAAGCGGCATGGGGAGAGCCAGCGGGAGCGCCGCAAGGAAGACTCCCAGAAGCATGAGCGCTTCGCCGAGAAGCGTCATCAACCGCGCACCCGCCCGATGAATCAGAACCGGCGCAAAAATGAGGGACGGGATGGAGCCGAGCGAAAGCCCGAGAAAGACGAGGCCCATTTCTGCAATCGAGAGCCCGAGCCCCTCGCGGATTGCGGGCGTCCTCGTGATCCAGGTTGCCATCAGAAAGCCGCCCGCAAAGAAGGCGGCAAAGAGCGCTTCGCGCGCACTGAAGGTTCCGAAGGATCCTTTTGCTGCTTTTCGGAACATGCGTTGTCCTCCTGAATTTAAATATGTACGTACGTACCTAAAGCGAAGCGCATTCTACCGATTTTCATCGCGATATGCACGAGCGTACACTATGAGAAAATTTCGCCCGTCCATTCCTTTCCGAAGCGCTCTTCCCTTATGCCCGACGCATCTCAGACTGACCATGCCGACAACGCGCCCGAACGCGCCTCCCGCCGCTACGACCCGGAGAGACGGCGCCGCATCATTGCATCTGCGCTCGAGGTGATTGCCCGGCAGGGCGTCGAAGGCGCGTCCATTCGCCTCGTCGCGAAGGAAGCCGACGTTCCGTTGGGCTCCATGACCTACCATTTCAGGGGCCGCGACGAGCTTCTCTTTGAGGCCATGCAGAGCTTCATTGAAGAGCTCTCCGTCATCACTTTTCCAAGGCTCGAGGCGGCGGAAAGCAGAGAGGAAGCGCTCGAGGTGCTCTCCGACTACCTCTGCTGGCCGGTAGACAAGCGCCTTCTTCTTCTCACCTACGAGCTCTATGCCTATGCGGCGAGGAATGTTGCCGTGAAGCCGCTCGTCTCAGAGTTTCACGAAAAAGTCCGCCGCGAACTCATGCGCTTCTTTCCGAAGCACGTGGCGAGCATTCTTGACGCCCTCATCGACGGCGCCTGCATACACCGCGCGTACGACGAGCATCCGCCCAGGCGCGAAGAGTACCTTGAGGTGATCCGCCGGCTTGCCGGCTGCTGATCACGGCTCAGCCGCACTGAAGAGAAAATTCAGGCGAGAAGCTCCCAGGCGGTCTTGACGAAGAGAATCGAAAGGACGACCGCAATGATGGGACGCACGATCTTCGTGCCGTTCTTAAGCACCAGCCCCGCCCCGATGTAGTGCCCGGCAATGGAGAAACACCCGGCAATGAGGCCGAGCGCCCAGATCACCTCGCCCGAAAGCGCAAAGGTCGCAAAGGCGGCGAGGTTGCTCGAGAGGTTCACGGCCTTCATCTGGCCCGAGGCCTCCCTCACGCCCATGCGCGCGAGGATCGTGTAGGAAAGGAGCATGAAGGTGCCCGCGCCCGGCCCGTAGAAGCCGTCGTAGGCGCCGCAGAGAAGCGACATGGCGGCGACGATGGCGAGGCGCTTGCTTTTTTCCATCTCCTCGCCCTCGGCGGGAATCGCCGACTTTCGGAAGACCACAATCGCCGCAAAAGGGAGGAGCACGATGAGGATGTAGCGAAAGACCTCTTCGGGCACGAGAAGGGCGATCCGCGCGCCGACGGCGCTCCCGATGAAGGCGCAGAAGACGGCCGGAAGCGCTTCGCGAACCTTCAGGAACCCGGCCCGCCAGAGGCGGAACGTTGAAACGCTCGTTCCGATCATGCTCGCGAGCTTATTGCTCCCCAATGCCATATGCGCGGGAACGCCTGCAATAAGGAAGGCGGGGAGCGTAATCAGCCCGCCTCCGCCGGCGATGGCGTCGACGAGACCTCCGAGAAAGACGAGCGGACAGACGATCAGAAGCGTCGTAAGAAAATCGAATTCCATTTTGCCTTGAGCCGAGGCGGAGGCGCTCGAAAGGAAAAATGGAGCGCCGTCTTCAGAGCGAATTAGAAGGTGGAGTGGTCGAAGACGGCCTTAAGCTCGGTAAATTCCTCGAGCCCGTAGATTCCGCCCTCGCGGCCGATGCCGCTCGCCCCGAAGCCTCCGAAAGGAGCGGCGAGGTCGCGCTCGGCATCGTTAATGTACACGTTTCCGCTCCGGATCCTGCGGGCGAAATCGAGCGCTTCTTGCTTTGGTCCGAAAACGGCACCGCAAAGTCCGTAGGGCGTGCCGTTGGCGATTGCCTCGGCTTCGTCGAGCGTGCGGTAGGTAAGAACGGAAAGGACCGGCCCGAAAATCTCTTCCTGAGCGATCTTCATCTCCGGCCTCACGTTGACGAAGACTGTCGGCCTGATGAAGTAGCCTTCGTTTTCTCCGGGGTCCTTCGGCACCTCGCCCGCAATCATTTCAGCGCCTTCATCAAGCCCCGACTCGATGTAGCGCTTCACGCGCTGAAACTGCCCGAGGGAGACGACGGGCCCCACGCGGGTTGAAAGATCCCTCGGGTCGCCGACGGGGTAGTTTTTGAGCGCTTCAATGAGGAGCGCCTTCGTCTCCCCGAGCATTTCCTCCGGGACGAGAAGTCTCGAGAGCGCCGTGCAGGTCTGTCCGGCATTGAGAAGGAGCGAATCGAAGAGCTTCTTCGCGGCCGGCCGGTAGTCGGACATGCCGGAGAGCCACACGCAGGGCGATTTGCCGCCCAATTCGAGCGCAATGCGCTTCAAATCCCGGGAAGCAACCGCGCCGATCCGGCGGCCCACTTTGGTCGAGCCCGTAAAGGACACCATGTCGACGCCGGGATGCGCGACGAGCGCTTCACCCACGGTTTCGCCTCTCCCCTGAACGAGGTTGAAGACCCCCGGAGGGAGTCCCGCCTCGCGGAAGGCTTCGGCGAGAAGCGTCGCCGTAAGGGGCGTCAGTTCGCTCGGCTTGAGCGCCACCGTGCAGCCCATCAGAATCGCGGGGACCGCCTTCTGAATAATCTGTCCGAGGGGATAGTTCCAGGGCGTGATGGCCGCAACAACCCCCACGGGCTCCCGCGTCACGAGGGATGCGGGGAAGTGCTCCTCGAGCTTCATTTTCCGCGCGGCATCAATGAAGGCCGCGGTGCGGCGCATCTGGTAGTCGCAGTGCTTCTTTCTCGCAAAGGCTGCCGGAGCGCCGAGTTCGGCGATTTCGAGGGCAACGATCTCCTCGGTCATGCCGCGGAAGATTTCAAGCATCCGTTCCATCAGGGCGATGCGCGTCTCAAGCGTCATTTTCGACCATGCCGGGAAAGCCTTTCGCGCAGCTCTCACCGCACGATCGACGTCTTCGGCCGTTCCGTCCGGAACGCGTGCAATGGTCGAGCGGTCGGCAGGATTCTCAACCGGGATGAAAGCTTCGCCCGAAGACTTCACCCACTCTCCGTCGATCAGCTGGCATTCGAAAAATTCGCGCATGACTTCTTTCTGCTCTTTCTGGCTTCTTGTGACTGTCGGGCGCCCGGAAGGGAAAAGGGTCTTCGCTTCTGGCATCCCGCGGAACGCTTACCCGGCGAAGTTTACTTTCGACATCCGGGAAATGCTTCGACGAAAAAATCATGAAAACCTCAACTTCCTATCAAGAAGCACGGGGAGCCCGCACCGCGCCGACTTTTTGCGGCGCTTCTCTGACAAAAGACCGAAGAAGCTACGCCGTTCTGCAGAGGGAAGACGGGAAAGTCTTCGGTTAGGCTTGAAGGAACTTTCCTCTTCATTTTTGGAACCTTCCACATGACTCAAGAGAACGTTCTTTCCCGCGCCGTTGAATTCGCGCAGACGCTCGTGCGCGTGCCTTCCGTTTCCGGAACCCCCGCCACGCACGACGTGATCAGGGCGGTCGAAGAGATCCTCAGCCGCTTCAGCCGCTCGACCTCCCGCATCGCCGCTCAGTCGACCGGCGCTCCGGTGCTTCTCGCGCACTGCGGGTCGGACGATCCGAATGCGCCCTCCCTCATGCTTTCGGGCCATATCGACGTCGTGCCGCCTGCCGGCATGACCGATCCCTGGTCGGCGGAAATTAAGGACGGGCGCCTTCTCGGGCGCGGCTCGACCGACATGAAGGGCGGGGCCGCCGCCGCGATCGCCGCTTTCTGCGAAGCGTCGCAAAAGGATCTGAAGGGAAGCCTCTGGCTCATTCTCTCCACCGATGAAGAAACGGACGTGAAGGGCGTCAAGGCCGCGCTCGAGGAACCGGGCGCCCCGCGTCCGGATCTCGCGATCATCGCCGAACCCACCGAACTCACGATCCGAAACGAACACCGCGGCGACGCCTGGGTGCGGGTCGACTTCCAAGGCCGGAGCGCTCACTCCTCGCGCCCTCATCTCGGCGTCAACGCCATTGAAGCCGCCGCACTCTTCATCGTCCGTGCAAGAAAGCGCCTCCCCGAAATGCAGAAGGAAGGCCCCGGGATCGGCCCGCAGACGACCTCGATCGACATGGTCTCGGGGGGCGCAGCGCCCAATGTGGTGCCCGCAAGCGCCTCGGTCACGATCGACTTCCGCTACCAGGGCGAGGAATGCGGCAGGATCCAGGAGGAAAGAATCCTGCGCGTCGTCGAGGAACTGAGAAAGGACCCGGACTTCCCGCCGGTCGAGGTTTCGACCACGATCACGGGCGACTGGCCCGCGCTCTCCTCGTCCCTTGAAAACCCCGCTGCCCAGCAGGCGATCGCTGCCATTGAGGCCTCTCTCGGACACAAGGTCGAGGTGACCCCGATGTCGGGCTGGGGCGAAGGCGGCTACATGCACGCTTTTGGGATCCCGGCCTTCTATTTCGGCCCGGGCGAAGGAAAGCTCGCCCATACGCCGAAGGAATCCAGTCCGGTCTGGCATATCGAAAAGGCAGCTGAGGCAATCTACCGAGCCGTTATGGCGCGCTGCGCCTGATTTTCGTGCGCTCCCACGCCTCGATTTGGTGCATCGCATCTGCGCCGGGAGCGCGCGTCCGGTCCATTGAATTTCTTTCAGAGAATCCCTCCGCTGGCACGTAATTTGCTCAGTCTTTAAGCACAACTTTCACCGGCGCTTACCCCCTTCATGCCGGCGCACCTTCACATGAACGGAGACCCGTTCCGGAGTTTAAAAATGAAATTTACTCATGCCGCCATGGCGCTTGCCCTCTCGGGCGTGCTCGCCGGTCTTGCCGCCCAGCCCGCTGCTGCGAAGGAAGTGACCATTGCCGTTGCCTCCACCTTCACGACGATGGACCCCTACGATGCGAGCGACACGCTTTCCTACAGCGCCGCGAAGTCCATGTATGAAGGCCTTTTCGGCTTCGACAAGGACATGAAGCTCCACAATGTCCTCGCTGAAGGCTACAAGGTGAGCGACGACGGTCTCGTATACACCGTCACGCTTAAAAAAGGCATCAAATTCCACGACGGCACGGAATTCCAGGCCGACGCCGTGAAGGCGAACTTCGACCGCGTGACGAATAAAGCGAACGCCCTTCGCCGCTATACGCTCTACTACAACATTGCGAAGACGGAGGTCGTCGACCCCTATACGGTCCGCTTTACGCTCCACAAGCCCTTCTCGGCCTTCATCAACCAGCTCGCTCACGCTTCGGGCGCCATGATCTGCCCGAGCGCCATTCAGAAGTATCCGGGCAAGGAACTCGCCTTCCATCCGTGCGGCACGGGCCCCTTCGTTCTTGATAAATACAACCCGTCGGAAATTCTCCACGTCGTCAAGAACCCCAACTACTGGCAGAAGGGTCTCCCCAAGGTTGACGGCCTCACCTTCAAGCCTGTTCCTGAAAATTCCACCCGCGTCGCGATGCTGCGCACGGGCGAAGCCCACTACATCTTCCCCGTTCCTCCGGAACAGGTGAAGATTCTTGAGGGCGAAAAGAACCTCGTCGTCACGAAGGAGCCTTCGATCATCGAGCGCTACGTTGCCTTCAACATGACGAAGAAGCCCTTCGACAACCTGAAGGTCCGTCAGGCCCTCAACTACGCCGTCAACAAGCAGGCGCTCGCCAAGGTCGCCTTCAACGGCCTTGCCGACCCGACGAAGGGCATCGCCCCGAAAGGCGTTGAATTCGCCGACGAATACGGCGCCTGGCCCTATGACCCGAAGAAGGCCCGCGAACTTCTGAAGGAAGCGGGATACCCGAACGGCTTCTCGGCCACGCTCTGGTCGCTCTACAACCATACGACCGCGCAGAAGGTCATTCAGTTCCTTCAGCAGCAGTTCGCTCAGGTGGGCGTCAAGGTTTCCGTGATGGCCATGGAAGCCGGCCAGAGAACCGCTTATCTGCTCAAGAAGCCTGAGGAATCCCAGCTCAACATGGTCTATGCCGGCTGGTCCTCCTCCACGGGCGAACTCGACTGGGCCATCCGTCCGCTTCTCGGCACCGACTCCTGGGCGCCGGTCGCGAGCAACTTCGGCTACTACTCGAATAAGACGCTCGACGACAACTTTCGCGATGCGCTTCTCACGACCGACAAGGCAAAGAAGCAGGCTTTCTACTCCGTCGCTCAGAAGGCGACCTGGGACGACTGCCCGTGGATCTACCTCGTCACCGAGCAGAACGTTTCCGCTCACGTGAAGGGACTTACGGGCTTCTACATCCAGCCCGATGCCGGGTTTGAATATTCCCAGATTGAGTTCAAGTAACCGGCATTCTTTCCGACGCCGCCCTTCATGAGGGCGGCGAGGAACCCGGCGGCGGCAGACTTCTCAAAAGTCTGCCGCCTTTCTTTTCTGGCACCGGGTTTGCTTCATAAATTTCAAGGAAAGAACGAAAAAGCCGGAGACCCGGCCAGGTCCTCCCCTCGGGACCAGCAGTCATCCGGCTCCTTCAGAAGCATTCAAACGGGACCAAACAAATGAAAACCATGCACGCCTCTCTTCTCGCACTTGCCCTCGCCGGCATCATGACCGCGGGCGCGAGCTCTGCACTGTCGGCCAAGGAAATCACGGTCGGCATTGCCTCAACCTTCACGACGATGGACCCGTACGATGCGGGCGACACGCTCTCGCAGACCGCCGCCAAATCCATGTACGAAGGCCTCTTCGGTCTCGACAAGGACATGAAGATCCGAAACGTCCTCGCCGAAAGCTATGACGTGAGCGCGGACGGCCTCGTCTATACGATCCATCTCAGAAAGGCGTCATGTTCCACGACGGCACGGAATTTCAGGCCGATGCCGTGAAGGCGAATTTCGACCGAGTGACGAATAAGGAAAATGCGCTACGCCGCTACTCCCTCTACAACAACATCGCGAAAACGGAAGTGGTTGACCCGTACACCGCGAGAATTACGCTCAGGAAACCCTTCTCCGCCTTCATCAACCAGCTCGCTCACCCGGCAGGCGTCATGATCTGCCCGAAGGCGCTCGCCGCCTATCCGGGCAAGCAGATCGCCTTCCACCCCTGCGGGACCGGCCTCTACACCGTGAAGGAATACAACCCGTCGGAGATCCTTCACGTTGTGAAGAACCCCAACTACTGGCAGAAGGGGCTCCCCAAGCTCGACGGCATCACCTTCAAGCCCGTCCCTGAGAATTCCACGCGCGTCGCGATGCTGCGCACCGGCGAAGCGCAGTTCATTTTCCCCGTGCCTCCGGAACAGGTGAAGTCCCTTGAAGGCGAATCCGGGATCGAGGTCACCGTCTCTCCCTCGATCATCGAGCGCTACATCGCCTTCAACACCAAAATGAAGCCCTTCGACAATCCGAAGGTGCGTCTCGCGCTCAACTATGCCGTCAACAAGCAGGCGCTCTGCAAGGTAGCCTTCAACGGCCTTGCGGTCCCCGCAACGGGCCTCGCTCCCGAGGGCGTCGACTACGCGAAGCAGTTTGAAGCGATTCCCTATGATCCGAAGAAAGCGCGCGAGCTTCTGAAGGAAGCGGGCTACCCGAACGGCTTCACCGCCACCCTCTGGTCGCTCTACAACCATACGACCGCCCAGAAGGTGATCCAGTTCCTGCAGCAGCAGTTCGCTCAGGTAGGCGTCAAGGTTTCCATCATGGCGATGGAATCGGGCCAGAGAACGACCTATCTCCTGAAGAAGCCCGAGGAAGCAAAGCTCAACATGCTCTACACGGGCTGGTCATCCTCGACGGGCGAACTCGACTGGGCCGTGCGGCCGCTTCTTGCGACGGAATCCTGGGCGCCGGTTGCCGGGAACTACGGCTTCTATTCGAACGCCGTGCTTGACAGGAACTTCTCAGAAGCCCTTCGCACGACGGACCGCGCCAAGAAGACCGAGCTCTATGACGCCGCACAGAAGGCCGTCTGGGATGAAATGCCCTGGATCCCGCTCGTGGCGGAAAAGAACGTCTCCGCAAAGGTAAAGGGCCTCACGGGCTTTTACGTGCAACTCGACGCGGGCTTTGACTACCTTGAGGCTGAGTTCAAGTAGTTCAGAGAAAACTAACGGCATTTCCAAACAGCAAGGAGGCGGTTCCTGCGCCATGATGCAGGGACCGCCTCCTTTCCTTTGCAGCCTATGCGCGGAGCTTCATCCCGGGATCTTTAGCCTTTTGCGGCAAGCGCACCGGCCCTGGCTTCAGGCGGCAGGTACGCGTCTCTCTTCTTTTCCACAATCAGCCAGAAAAGCAGCATGACAATGCCGGAGAAAAGCATGACGAGGCAGTATTTCCAGGATTCTCCCATCACAAGAGGCACGAGGACCGCGGAAGAAATCCCGAAGGCGCCCGTAAGCGACACCTGCTGCACGGAAGCGGCGAGCCCCCGGTTCTTCGGAAAATAGTCGAGATTCATCACATTGATCGCCGGACGAATCGCGGCCGCTGCGAGGTTGTAGAGAAGCGGCGGAAGAAGAAGGAGCGGGAAAGTTAAAGGATGAATCCATTCAACCAGAGCGCCGGCGAGTCCCGAGATAATCAAAAGCGCAATGCCGCCGAAAATCAGCTTCCGTGTCCCGATTTTTTCCATGAGGGAAGGCCCCATCCAGGCGCCCAGCATTGAAACGCCGACAATCGGCACCATCAGGAGCCCGAACTGATCGACCCGAAGCTTCATCACGTGAATCACAAAGTCGGCTGCGCCCGCGGAATAGACAATGAGTCCCATGAAGCAGAAACCATGCGCGAGAACCTCTGCGACGAAAGCAGGGTTGCGAAGCACCTTCCCGTAATTCATCAGGGTGGAAGCCGGTCGGAAGGAGGTGCGGCGATCTTCCGGCAAGGTTTCCCTGAGAAAGATGATCACAATGAGAGAAAGCAGGGCGCCGAAGAACGCGAGAAACGCGAATACGAAGCGCCAGCCGAAAAGGACGGTGAGTTCTCCCCCGACAATCGGCGCCATGCAGGGCCCGACGCCGAAAAGAATTGCAATGAGGGCGAGAATCCTGGCGGCTTCAACCCCCTGCCATTGATCGCGCACAATGGCCTGGGAAATCACCGGTCCTGCGGAAGCGCAGAGCCCCATCAGAAAGCGCCAGCCGTAGAGCGCCTCAATCGAATTTGCAAACATGCATCCGATGGAGGCAAGCGCGAAGATGATCGTGGCGGCTATCAGCACCCGGCGGCGCCCGAAGGCATCTGAAAGCGCGCCGATCAAAAGCGACGCGCAGGCAAAGGCAAGGAGGTAGAGCGAAAGCGACTGCTGCACCGCAATGGCGGATACGCCGAAATCGCGCTCAATATCCCCGAAGGCCGGCACGTAGGTGTTGGCGGCAAAGGGACCAAGCGTCGCCACAGCGGCGAGCAGCATGCCGTCCGTGAGCTTTGGAGGGCTCTTCAGATCTGATTGGGTCATTAGGGAAGAAATGCTGAAGACCGGACGAGAAAGATTCACCGGCACATCCTAAAATTTTGCCTGTACTTTCATAGGCAGTCATTAGTACCTAAGGCTGAAAACCCCATGTATCGCGGTCGCTTTGCTCCCTCTCCCACCGGCCAGCTCCATGCCGGAAGCCTTGCCGCAGCGCTGGCGAGCTGGCTCGATGCCCGCGCGCACGAGGGAGCCTGGCTTCTGCGGATTGAGGATATTGACCCCCCGCGGGACATCCCCGGAGCGGGAGAAAGCTTCATTGAAGATCTGAAGCGCTTCGGAATGGAGTCGGACGAACCCGTTCTCTGGCAGCACGATCGTTATCCCGCCTATGAAGAGGCGCTCGAGCGCCTTCAGGAACTTGGCCTCGTCTATGGCTGCGCCTGCTCGCGAAAGGAAATCTTTGCAGAAGACCTTCGCCTCGGTCTTCCCAAAGGGGTCTATCCAGGAACCTGCCGTGAGGGCACTCACGGCAAACCCGTCCGGGCGCTCAGATTCCGCGTGCCGTCCGGCGTTTTTTCCTTCCATGACCGGCGTCTCGGAGACTTCACGCAGGATGTCGAACATGAAGTAGGCGACTTCATTCTGAAGCGTGCCGACGGACTCTGGGCCTATCAGCTTGCAGTCGTCGCGGACGATATTTTTTCGGGCGTCACCGACATCGTGCGCGGCGCCGACCTCGTTGACAATACGCCTCGCCAGATTCTCCTCACGCAGGCGCTTGGAGGAACGCCTCCCCGCTACATGCATATTCCCCTCGTTCTCAATGACGAGGGAGAAAAGCTCTCCAAGCAGGCGGGCGCCACTCCGGTAGATGTTTCGCACCCGCTCGAAGCGCTTGAAGCCGCTGGTCGCCATCTGGGGCTTCCCTTCATCGGCGCCGAAAACTCGGAAGGCTACCTTCGCGCCGCACTCCCCCTCTGGGCGGAGCGCTGGTGTCGATGATTTCTCTCACGTGAAAGGAGAATCTCCCATGGTCCGCCAGTCTCTATGGATGCTCCTCGCGACCTTCCTTTTTGCTGTCGTCGCGCTTCTCGTCAAGATGGCGTCGGACTTTTATTCCGTCTGGGAGATCATCTTCTACCGGAGCCTCTTCGGCGTTGCCCTCTGCGGCGTCATCCTGAGGCAGAAGCATATTTCGCTCGCGACCGCGCACCCCTGGCGCCATTTCATTCGCTGCGCGATCGGCACGACCTGCATCACGCTCGGGGTCTATACGGTATCTGGACTATAGGTAGAGCGGGTTTTTAGGCTTTCCGGGACACTTGAGGTCATTCCCAATCAGGAGGATCTCATGATCGATTCCATCTGGCGCAGGGCGTATGACGCCTGGCAGAAATCCG
>NZ_WEHX01000061.1 GCF_009183815.1 Sutterella seckii
TTGAGACATCATCAGCATCAACGCCTCAAAGAGCAGCGTAAAGCCGCTCCCGGGCCGAGCCCAGGGCACAGAAACCTGTCGTACCTTGCCGTCGCCACCTGTGATACGAGGCACCTCGCAATGCAGATAGCACTGATATTGGAAGAAATTCATGTGCCGCCAGATACGAGACTGCGTGTCATAGACCGGGTGGGTAAGGGTGCTGCCTACTGCCGCAGGATCCGGGAAACGAGCCCCCTTTCGGAACTTGATGTAGAGATGCAGAGCCCGTGCCTTGTTTGATTCCTCAGGGAATTCAACCTTTTCGATGTACCAAGGCTCCGGTAGCATCAGAGCAGCCGTAAAGAGACTAAGGGTGTCGAAGGTAGCCATTTTTGCCGTTCCAAGATCATGCGCCGTCTAAGGGGGCTCTGCCCCCTTAACCCCCGCACTCGCCGCCGTGAGGCTCGGGAGTAAGGCACAAGTGCCTTACTCCGAACCTCAAGGCTGATAGCTGCCGCCTGCGTCTGTCAAGGCGCTCCGCCAGCATATTCTCGGCCCTGCGGGCCTGCGATATATGGCTCCGGCCTTGACAGCCTTGTCGGCAGCAAAAATCCAATAGTCAGAGGTGCAACGATGCTCAAGTTTTAGGGAGCTGATAACCGGTTATTCCCCGCCGTTCCCATGCCTTGGAAGGGTATCACGCCACCGTAGCGGTCGGGCTACATGTCCACACTAAACGTCGAAAGGCCGTAAATTTCGGAACTGCAGATAAGCCTATTGGCGTCGATCAAATTACGAATCTTTATTCCAGTTCCGATCACCCTCTTACCAGCTTAACTTTTAAAAATATCGATAACTTTTCAGCAATCTCCAATGCACTCTCCAGCATTATGGTGCAGACTACAGGCAGATTAGTTTTCGACAACGTTAAAAATATTTACATTGAAAATACTTTTACGCCGGATATCTCTCAAGTTAAAAAATGCGCCCCGCACTTCAGGTATTCTGCGGCGGATCCGGCGAATCGCTAGATCCCACGATTTCAATGACTGGAGCGGACTCCATTTCGATTATCGGTCGATCAGATGATCTAGACAGCCCGGGGACCGGAATTCTCTTAAACGATAAAAGCTCGAACTGGGAAGGCACGAAATCGGCTGATGTCGTCATGCAGGCTAAGAAAATTGCAATTGCAGGCGAAAGCTACGGCATCTTTGCAGAGAGATTAACTGAAAACAGCGGATATTCCAAGGTTTATCTTGCTGCTGAAGATTCGGTTTCAATTACTGCCGACGCTAATAGCAAATTCAATACGGCTATGCATCTCAATAATGAAACGGGTTCGGGAATCGAGGTCAACATCAACGCGCCGAAAGTCCTCATTGACGGAACGATTGATACCGTCAACAGCAGCGTCGCAGTTGCCTCCGATGTTGCCGTGATCAACGGGAACATCATGCAGACGGCATCGAGCGGTCTGAAGCTTTCCGGAAGGACGGCCGGCGTCAAAGGCTATGCATTGGTTGCCGGAAATGTTGACTCCACAAATGTCGAGCTGACGAACCAGTCTGTCGACCAGACTAAAGGCACATTCAAGGTTGCGTCGCTCACTTCGAGCAATTCCACTCTGACCTTCTCGACCATGGAAAAGGGCGGGGTGACGATCGACACTCTCAACGGCGACCTGGGCCTCCGGGCAGCTTCCTCCATCACGGAAAAACTGGGTTCTGCGGAAGAGGCGGTTAAAACGATCAAGGAGAAGGTTCTCGTCTCGGCCAATTCGAAGGACGCTCTCCTCAGCGATCTCTCGGGCGAAGCGAGCGATCTGACTTCCGCGTGGACCTATGACGCGGCAGCGGATACGGTCGTCAAGGAAGGCGGCACGAATCTTTCGCCGACGCTGACGGCTCTCCAGAAGACTGCCGGAGCGAACCTTGCTCAGTGGCGCTACGAGGTGAATCACCTTTCGGACCGCCTGGGCGATGTCCGCAACCAAAAGGGTGCTGTCGGCTCCTGGGCCCGCGTCTATGGTTCCGAAGCAAAGCTCTCAGATTCAGTTTCGACGAAGCTGCGCGCAAATTCGATTCAGGTTGGTGCCGACGTGAAGGTTGGAGACAACTGGATCGTGGGCGGAGCCTTCGGCTACACCGACCAGGATGCGGATTATTCGAACGGCGAATCGTCCACCGACGGCTATACGCTCGCGGTCTACGGCTCGGCTTACTTCCCGTGCGGCGGCTATGTCGACCTGATTGCCCGCGCGGGGCGCCTCAGCACCGATATTGATGCGACGACGGTATCTAAGTTCGATGCCTCCTACGACAACACTGCCTTCGGCGTTTCTGCTGAAATCGGCTATCGCTGGGATGTTTCAAAGATCTTCTATCTCACGCCGCAGGCTGAACTGTCCTACGGCTATGTCAGGGGCGAAGACTTTACGGGATCCAACGGCATCCGCGTGGATCAGGACAATTTCGAAACCCTGGTCGGCCGCGTGGGCTTCCAGGCGGGCGCCAACTTCGCTGAAGGCGCAGGCACCGTCTACCTGACGGCATCTCTCAACCACGACTTCCGGGGCGAAGCGGAAGCGTCGGCGGTCAGGGGCGACTCTGCAGTCCAGCGCCTCTATGAAGACCTTGGCGGAACGTGGGTTTCCTACGGCGTCGGCGCTCAGTTCAACATGTCTGAGAGCTGGTCCTTCTACGGCTCGCTCACGCGCGCCAATGGGTCTGACTATCAGGAAAACTACAAGTACTCTGTCGGAACGCGTTTCGTCTTCTGATTGAGGCAGGCTTCCTGAAATTCATAACCTGAAAAAGCCCGGAGATTCGGCAGGAGGCCGGCTCCGGGCTTTTTACTGCGCTGAAGAGCGCATGCACATTGCGGCGGCGTGAGAGGAGACGGGTTTTTACGGCACCTTGTACGTATACGAATGGCATTGCCCGCAATAGTTGACGCCGGGCTTGTGGCCCTTATGGCATTCCGTGCAGGGAAGGACGCCCTCGTGCTGGGCATGGGGATTGACTTGATACCGCCCATCGGTCTTTTTAATCATTTCTTCGTACCCGCCGTGGCAGTCTACGCAGACATCGAAGTCGCCGGACTGCTTGACCTTATGGTCCGGGGTGTGGCAGGTCTCGCACTTCATGCCGCGGGCGATGTGGCGGTCGGCGAGGAATTTGCCGGATTGGGAGGATGCCGCAGGGGCGGCAGTCTCCGCCGGGGCGGGATCGGCAGCCTGCACGGACGCCGCGAGGGCGAAGCCGAGAAACGCCGCGCAGAGGAGGGAGAGTTTTGCAGGGGTCATAGGAATTCTTTTTCGAAAGCGGTGCATTGAGGCCGGAATATGCAGAGAGCGGAAGCTTCAGGGCGCCTCCGCTCTCCGTCGTGGACCTCTCTCGTCCGCCGGCGCTCCGATGAAGAGAAGAGCGCCGGACGAGCGATGAACGGTTCTCAGACCGCAGCCATTAAACCGTGGTGTCCGGGAGCTTGGCGACGAGCTTGCCGGTGTTTCGGCCGTAGACGAGGCATTCCGTCAAATTGCCGCCGCCCTGATAGACGAACTTGAGGACGGAAGCGATTTCGCCCACGCAGTAGAGGTTCGGAATTGGATCGCCTTCCCAGGTGAGGACGCGGCGGTCGGCGTCTGCTAGGAGGCCGCCCTTGGTGTTCGGGCCGCCGGCTACGAGGGGCATCGCGTAGAAGGGGCCGGTTTCAACCTTGCCGAGAGTTGCAGCGCGGCGGCCGAAATCCTCGTCCTTCTTCTCATCGCAGAACTTGTTGAAGCGCGCGACGGTGTCGACGAGATTGGCCGGAACCATGCGGCTCTTGTTTTCCGGATGGTTCTTGATCTTCTCTGCGAGCTCTTCAATGGTGTCCGCCTTGAGGACGAGGCCCGACTTGATGGGTTCCTCGTTCTTCGCGTCCCATTTGACCATGTCGTAGCCCACGACCGAGATGCCGAGGCCGACCAAAGGCATGCGGGTGCGGAGCGTCTCGTCGAAGATCATCCAGGAAGGCGTCCTCGGATAGGCGAGGGTGGAGATGTCGAATTCGACCGCGGCCTTATAGAAGAAGTAGCGGCTGGGGTTGTCGGTAACCTTCGTTTCCGCCTCGTAGCGTTTGCCGAAGTTGTCGACCACGATGGAGTTGGGGGAGCCGACGGACGGCGTGATGGAGCCGAGGCGCATGCCGTTGAACTTCACCTGCGTCGGGACGATCACGCGGGCAGCGGCCTTGCCCACCTTCTGAAGGCCGGCGCCGACAGCCATGCCCATGGCGATGCCGTCGCCGGTGTTTGACGTTGTGCCGTAGAAAGCCCAGCCGTTGACGCCCGGACCTTCGAGGAAGGCCTGGCGCATGGCCTTGTTGTATTCGTACCCGCCCGTGCAGAGGACGACGGCCTTCTTAGCACGGACATAGATGGTCTTGCCCTTTTGCGTTGCGGCCACGCCGATGATCTCGCCCTTCGCATTCTTGAAGAGCTTCGTGGCAGGCGTTTCCCAGACGACCTGGATCTTGTCGCCCTGCTTCTTCACGCCCTCTTCGAGGCAGCGCCAGAAGGCTTCGCCCGAGCTCGTCTCAAGCTTCGGAGAATGGTAGGAGGGCTGATTGAAGTTCTTCATGCGCTTCGAGTACGTCGCACGGTAGGCGTTGTACTTGCATTCCTTGGCGCCGGGGAAGTTCCCGAAGGAAGCCTTGTTGAAGCCCGGCTGCGAACCGCCGATGAATTCCGGGTCGAGGCTCTGGAGGAAGTCGAGGTTCGTGGGCGAGAGCTCCGCCCAGAGCTTTGCGCACTCGACAGAGTACTCGGGCATTTCCCCTTCTTCCTTCCAGGGAATGTTCTCGCCCGAGAACATGGCCTGCGCGTAGTCCTGCAGGGCCTTTTTGTCGCCGTCCTTGAAGGGGCAGTGGAAGATGCCGCCCGACATGCGGGTGTTGGAGATATGGGCGTTCTCAGGGTTCTTTTCAAGAACGATCACCTTCGCGCCGTTCTGCGCCGCAACGATCGCGGTCGTCGCGCCCGCGCCGCCGTAGCCGCAGACCACGACGTCGGTCGTCATGTCCCATTTTTCCGGCAGTTCCGAGGCGCTCGCCTCGCCCGCAAAGAGGGCGGCCGGAGCGGCAACTGCTGCGGCCGTGCCGCCGAATGCGCCTTTCAAGAAGTTGCGGCGATTGGTCATGGTGTTTCTCCTTTCCTTCATGTTCTATGCCCTTGCCGGAAGATCAGCAATGATCCCCTCGGCGGGTTAAAGGGTTGTCTGCGGGACCCGCCGGCATTTCCCTGCCGGTCATCCGCATGGAGAGAAGGTTAAGGAGGGGCCCGGTTTGCCGCATCGGCCGCAATGACATTGACAAAATGCTGGCAGTGCGCTAGAGCGAGGAGCGGTTTAGAAAACGCGGAGCGGGTCGTTCAGAGCGGCGTCCGCCCCGGCAATGCGCCCGAAGACCGCAGCGGCTGTGAGGCCGTTGGCGCCGATGCGGGCCCGGCCGTGGATGTTCCCGACGGAAGCTCCGGCAGCGTAGAGATGCGGGATCACGCTTCCGTCCGGACGGAGCGCCTGAGCCTTCGGATTAATGGCGATGCCGCCCAAAGTCGTATGGATCCTCAGATGAAGCCTCGTCACCCAGAGGGGCACCGTGCGCAGACGCTCGCGTCCGATTCCGGATTTGAGGGTTTTCATGAGCTCTTTGGGATTCGCGCCCAGTCTTTCCGCAAGCGCCTTCGGGCTCTTTTCCCGGAAGGCTTCGCCCATGTAGAGGCCGCGGTACAAATTCTTCTGGTCGTGCGCATCAAAGGACGCAACCGTATCGGCGTCCGCGATGCACCAGGCGGGAGAGGGAGCCTTCAGGATGTCGGCGGCAATCTGCGTGCGGGTTGCTCCCTCGTTCGTGAAGCGCCGTCCATAGCGGTCGACCATGATCATCCGCCGGGGGATGTAGTCGAGACGGATCGGAAACGCGATGCCGGCGCGGCTTCCCGGGACGCATTCGACGAACTGCATGTTGACGACGGAGCCGCCGATTTCGCGTGCGGCCTCGATCAGGTCGCCCGTGGCGCCGGGAAGACTGTCGACGGGGAGGTTTTCAAAGGCGGGCGAAGCTTCGGCGACAAGCGCTTTGTTGGCGCCGTATCCGCCTGCGGCAATGACGACGCCCTTCCTCGCATGAAAGACCCGGAGCACGTCTCTGCCCTTCTTTCTTTCCATCGCCGCGGCGCCCGAAACGGCACCGGTCTCCTCGTCGACGAGAAGGCGGGTCGCACGCACGTTCGTCCTCACTTTGACGCCGAGCGTCAGCGCCGCCTGGGAGAGCGCCCGGATCCAGCCGGTCCCTCTCGGGAGCACAGGCTTGTGGGCTCTCGGGTGCATGCTTCCATACACTTCGAAAACCTGCGGCAGGAAGACGAGCCCGTGCTTCTCGAGCCAGGAAAGCGTGTCCCCGGCTTCCTCAACCATCGTCCGCACGACTTCGGGCGAATTGAGGCCGTCGCCGAGATCGAGCATCTGGCTTTCAAAGAGTTCAATGCTGTCGACGATGTGCAGCTTCGATTGCCGCACCGGGTCGACCGCGTTGTAGTAGCCGCCGGAGATGAGGGTGTCGCCGCCCAATGCGCTCATCTTCTCAATGAGTAGGACGGAAGCGCCAAGTTCGGCCGCCGCAATGGCCGCGGAGAGCCCGGCGGCGCCTCCGCCGATCACAAGGACGTCGGCTGTGTCGCCGCTGCCGGATGAAGCGGTTCGGCCCTGAAGAGCCTCTTCGGAGTCTTTCCCGAAACGGCTGCGGCTCCCTTCCGCGGCTCTGCCTCTCTCCGCATTTGCTTCTGCTTCTGCTTCCGCTTTTGCATCCGCAGGCTTCCCGTCGAAAGCAAGCGCCAGGTGCGGCAGCGAGAGGCCGGCCGCTCCCAGACTTGCGAGGGCTGCTTCTGTACAGACTGCACGGAGAAGGGACCGGCGGGGGAGTTCAACGTTGACGGAGCAGGCTGAATCACGCGTACTTGAATGACCTGCATTGCGTGCAGGATTGACATGGATGCGGGTGCTTCGGCTTTGTCCCGGATGAACGGAGACATGAGTTTCCTGAGTTCCCTGAGTCCTCTGAGTTCTCTGGGGGCGTTCGGCGCCTTCACCGTCAGACGTTTCGTTTTCTTTGCCCGTCGCTGCCGCTCTCTTGTCGCAGATGGACATGCCGCCCGCGATGTTCATGTTGGTCATGAGGCCCATGCTGTCCATGCGGGTCATTGCCGCTCTCCTTCCTTCTCTCCTGCCTGAATTCGCGCGGACTGGAGTTCATGGAAGAAATCGGAAAGCTCGACAGCGTTTTCGAGTTCAAGCTTCTCGAGACTCGCGGCGCGCTGCGCCTTGACCGTGCGTTCCCCGACGTCGAGCGCTTCGGCGATGACGGCCGTGGTGAGTCCCTTGGCGACCATCTGCGCGACCTGCTGTTCTGCAGGCGTCAACTTCTTCCAGGAGGCTTCCAGCTCTCCGGCCCAGCTTGCGAGCCGCCGGCCTTCGTAGTCCGCCTCAACCGCGCCTTCGATGACGGCAAGGAGCTTCTCGGGCTGCGGGGGCTTCACGAGAAACGTGCGCGCCCCTCGCTGAACGGCGTCGACAGCCATTTCAATGTCGCCGTGGGCGGAGAGGAAGATTACGGGCAGGCGGATGCGGCGCTTCAGGAGCTCCTGATGAACCTCGATGCCGGAGAGTCCCGGCATGCGGACGTCGAGCACGACGCAGCCCGGAATCGAAAAATCGCTTTTGAGAAAGGCTTCGCCGCTCGAATAGGCATCTACCCGCCAGTCGTCGAGTTCGAGAAAGGTCCGCATTGCACGAAGCACCGTCTCATCGTCGTCGACGAGGCGTATGAGCGCCGCGCGCTTCTTCTGATCGTTAAGCATGTCTTCCGTCTTCTTCGTCTGTTCTGTCTGTCCTGTCTGTGGTGCTGCTTTCTCTGCCGCCGCTGCCGTCTTCTGCGGCAGCCTCGTCATCGGCCGCCACATCGATTCCAGGAAGGATAAGCGAGACCAGCAGCCCCCGCTCCCCAAGCTGCCGGAATTCCAGATGCCCGCCGTTTCTTTCCGCAATGGCTCTTGCAATGGCAAGCCCGAAGCCGAGGCCTTCCGCCTTGGTGGTCGTCCCCGCAGTGCCGAGCTTCCTGAACGCTTCCACTGAGAGCTTCGGACCGTTGTCGAGAACATCGAGGCGCCAGCCGCCCCTGAAGGGTCTTACCTCTGCCAGAACGGCCGCATCGGGGCTCCCCTTCACGGCTGAGAAGGCGTTTCTCAGGAAGTTTTCAACGATGAACTGGATTTCAAAGGGGTCGGCAAGAATCGGGCTTTGAGGGAGGGCCCCGAGCTTCAGTTCCGGGTGTTCCTTTGTCATCATGGCCGCGGACTGCCGGACGATGTCCGAGAGATCGCATGGAACGCGGTCGCGCTCCTGGTGGCGGGCGTAGCCTCGTACATGTTCGACAATGTCGGACGAACGGTCGATTTCTCCCTGAACCGCGTCCAGGATGGACTCGGCTTTCGGCGTCAATGTGCCGGATTTACGGAGCAGGAGCCGCATCGATCCAGCATAGAGTGCGATGTTCAAGATCGGCTGCTTGATTTCATGCGCGAACATGGCAGAGAGCTGCGAAACGATCGACGCCCGTTCAAGCCTCAGGAGCTTCTCCCGCGCATCGCGTGCTTCCATGAAGAAGCGCTTCGTCTGGGCGAGGGACTCCGAAAGCTCGCGGGTTCTGCGGCGAACAAGCAGGTTGATGGTGATGACGTGGAAGAGCACCGCGAGCCCGAAGGCAAGGGCCAGCAGAATCTCCGTTCTGTAGCGTTCCCAAAGGGCAGCAAGGCTCGTATCCCTGAGCGCTACGAAGGGGCCGATTTTGAGCGTCCGCAGAAGCTCGAACGTCGGCACGAAGTCGTTGCAGACCGTCCATTTGAATTCAACCGATTTCGTCGGCATGGAGAGGAGCGCAACCGTGATCTGCCGCACCATTTCCGACGTCGCATTGGGGAGCGACGAGAAGACCGCATCCGGATACCGGTCAGTGCTTCTGACGCACCCGCCGTCCGAAGGCTTCTCCTCAAGAATCCGGAAGTCCCTCCTTGAGATCGTGCCGTTTCGCAGGAGCTCCTCGTATTCGCAGGTGCCGAGCACGCCGACGTCCGCAATGCCGAGCTTGACGAGCGACGCGACGTCGGGAATGCCGTACTGGGTTTCGAGCATTTCGGAAAAGTACTTTTCCGGATCCGCTCCGCGCTTTGCGATTTCGCCCTCTGCGATGAGCCAGCCGTCGAAGCTCGTGAGGTCTGATACCGCGGCCCGCAATCCCCGCACGCTCTCGAGGTTCCTGTACCGCGAATTGGCTCGGACGATGAAGGTGGACGCAAGCGTCCGGGAGACGTCGCTGCTCTCCGAAGGCTGGCGAGTTGCAATCTGGTGGGCGCCGGCTGCGTCGATGAGCTCGACGAAGGTGGAGCCCGATGTGACGAGAAAATCGGGCTTCTCCCGTGCGATCCCCCGCGCGACGTCGCGGCGGTCGATTTCAATAATGTTGAACCGGAACTGCGGAAGCGTCTCTATGAGATGGTCGAGGGTCGGCGAGTACGTGTGGATGTAGAAGTCCGGAGAGAAAGTGTCGACGAGCGCAATCGTGACCTTCTGCGGTTCCGGCTGCGTGGGCGCGGGAGCGCTGAAGGAGGCCGAGGCTGCCCAGGAAAGGGAGAGGGCGGTGATGAGACGGAGAGGATTTGAGATCGGGGAGGGCATGGGTGGAAGGATACCCGGATCCCATTCGGGAAGGAGCGGCAGAGGAGTGGTGCACTTTCCCCCGCGTTTCTGGTGCATTTGCGGTCCGCACTTAACGGAATCGTGTGGTGCCCGGAACAATGTCGCTTATAAACAAAAGCAGTAATTATCCATATAAACCAACGTGATAAGTATTGTTGACGGGCCTGATATATCGACAGATATTGACAATCGGGAGGGGGGGGGGGAAGAAAATTTCGGGCTGAGCATTTCGTTTACGCGAAATTGCGTAAACGAAAGGGGTTTCCATAAGCTGCGATGTCGCTTTTAAACCGCATTCGTCTGTGCGTATGAAATCCGCTCATCCATTGTTGAAATGCATCAAGTAATTGGAGATGAGACTATGAAGCAGTCATTGCTTTCTGTTGCTGCGGCATCCGCGTTGATAGCAATGTCGACAGCCAGTTTTGCAGCCGATATTGAACATAATGACACTCAAAGTGAAGCCAAATCCTTGTATCAGGATGATGCTATTGATCAGCTTGAAGGAAATACATTTCTCGCTGAAGGCAGTTGGCTGAACATTTTATATGCTCAAGACGGAAAAACGCATACTGTTTCTGGGTTCGAGAGCTTTACAGTAAAAAATGACAATCAGTATTCTAAAAACGGTTCTGTAAATGGGTTTAAGGCGGAGAATGGAAGTACTCTGAAGCTGATGAATATGGGATCTATCAGCATTAGTGAGTCCGGTGTCACGGTTTCCGGTGCTAATGATCCTATTCCTATTCATGCTTATGGTGGTCATATTGTGATCGAGGCAACAGGTGATATCTCTCTCGATTCACAAAGCAATGCGATTATGTCCCAGGGGACAACTCGGGCCAAAGAGGCATCTGTAAAAATTAAGACTGCTGGTGATTTTAAAGCTGTTTCTGCAGGTACAACCATTCTCGCAGGGCTTATTCAGGATCAACTGATATCGAGCAAAGTAGATATTGAAGCAAAAAACATTAACATAGTCGCAACAAAGTCTACCTCAGACGGCATTGATATCTACGATTCAGATCAAACATATAATCCTAATGATCCAAAGGCTGGTTATGCATCGGTAAATCTAAATGCTGTTGATAATCTTTCTATCACAGGCGGAAGGTATGGTGTTTTCCAGACGCGTAAAGGGGCAATAACCCCGGTAGGTTCAGTATCGACATTTAAAGCAGGAAAATCGATAAATATTTCTGCATCCGGTTCGGCTGTTCGAGCTGTAGCTGAGGCCGATGTTCCGAATGATGTCATTATCAATGCGCCGAACATTAATTTGGAGAGCGACGGAACTATCGTTAAGAATTCCGATAATACGTATTCTTATTACGCGACGGTGCAGTCTGATGCAAAGGGAAATATTGTCTTTACCTCTGACACCGGCAAAGCCCATATCACGATTCGTGCGGAAAATGGGAATGCGATCGGCATTGGGAAAGGCGGCGTGATTTCCGGGGAAAATGCAAACATCAATGTCGCAAAAGGCAATGTACACTCTGAAGATCAGGGTAAGCTCAAGCTCACGAATTCTTCCCTGACTCTTGCAAAGGGCAGCACTGCCAAACTCGGCCAGGTTGAAGGCTCCAACTCCTCCATCGTGCTGAATGACCTCGAAGAGAATACAGTTACGGTCGCTTCGAATACAGTTAAGAGCCTCAGAGTTCTCGCTTCGAGCGCCGTGACGGCATCCGAAGGCGTTGAGGCCGTTGCGCAGAAGATCCGCACTGCGGCAGTTGTCCAGGGTACTGAGGCTGATACCGCCGTCTACGGCGGTGAAGGTACGGGTCTCACTTCCGACTACCTGATCGATGGGAACGGAGCAGTCTCCTATGCCAACGGCGCCGCCGAATCCGCCATCCTCTCGTCCGTCAAGCACTTCAATGCCGCGAACCTCTCCCAGTGGCGCTATGAGGTGAATCATCTCTCCGACCGCCTCGGCGACGTCCGCAATCAGAAGGGCTCAGTCGGCTCCTGGGCTCGCGTCTACGGCGCTGATGCGAAGACTGACGACTCCGTCTCCACGGAAATGCGCTGGAACTCCATCCAGGTGGGCGCTGACGTGAAGGTCGGCGACAACTGGATCGTGGGCGGCGCCTTCGGCTACACCGACGGCCGCGGCGACTTCACGAACGGCGATGCCTCCTCCGACGGCTACACCTTCGCCGCCTACGGCACGGCCTTCTTCCCCTGCGGCGGCTACGTCGACCTGATCGGCCGCGTGGGACGGATCTCTTCGGACATCACGCTCGAAGGCGCCTCGACCTCGTACGACAACACGACCTTCGGCCTCTCCGCTGAAGTCGGGTATAAGTGGGACATCTCGCAGACCTTCTTCGTGACGCCGCAGGCCGAGCTCTCCTACGGCTACGTGAAGGGCGACGACTACACGTTCGGTCATGCTCTGGGCGATGTCCGCGTTGAACAGGACGACTACACGACGCTCGTCGGCCGCCTCGGCTTCCAGGCGGGCGCCAACTTCCCCAATGACGCGGGTCAGATCTACGTGACGGCCTCCGTCAACCACGACTTCCAGGGCGACACGGATTCGACGGCCTTCCAGGGCGTCGAGAAGCGTCACATCTCGGAAGATATCGGCGGAACGTGGTTCTCGTACGGAGTTGGAGCTCAGATCAGGGCATCCGATTCGATGTTCTTCTACGGATCGCTCACGCGCGCGAACGGCTCCGACTATCAGGAGGACTTCCGCTACAGCGCGGGCATGAGGATCCTGTTCTAAGGGTATTTCGCTGGGGAGCAGCTTCAGAGCTGCTCCCTTTAAGCGCAGGATCCCGACAGTTTTGGGGAGCGGAGAGAAGATCGCCCTCAGGCTTTTCTCCACTCCAATCATCGGTACCTTGGGGATATAACGATACTTGCACGCCTGCCCCAGGGCCAGCAAACTGCAGATGCTTTTTTAAATCTGCGGACTTCTTTAAACAGGCATAAATATGAAATTCAACAAGAAAATCATTACTGCCGCCACTGCAATGTGCTTTGCGCCGGCGGTCTTTTCCCAGGCAACGACCACTATTACGATCGATTATTCCGCCGACGCAGATGTGTCGCTTGAAACTTCCGCGGGCCCGGTGTTCAGCGGCACGGCTAAAGTGCCGGTTGCCGTTTCGACCAACGGGCATGACATGTCCTTAACGGCTTCCAACACCGGCGTGATGGGCGTCATCTACAACACAACGATTTCCGGCAAGGGCAATCTGCGACTCGAGAGCAAAACCAATTCCGGCCTGGGTACGGGCACCAACAAAATCATCGGCCTGGATAGCGTTACGGTGATTGCTTCATCGAAATCGAACAAGGCCATCACAGGCTACGGGCATACGACCATACAGGCCGATTCCATTTATGTTGAATCCGCGGATGATGCCATCCACTTTATGGGAGATGCCGACGGCACACTCGATATCAGCGGCTTTAAAACGCTCACGCTTGTCGGTAAATCTGGGTATGCCATCCAGAATGCCGCATCCAAAACAAAAGGGACAATCACTATTCAGGGCGACAAAGACAGCCAGGTCATTTTGAGCAGCGAAGACAGCGTCAGAAATGCCATCAGGTCTCAAGGCGCCGGAGCTGTTACTCAAATTACAGCAGGCAGCATTGATTTGCGGAGTTCGGGCTCGGGTGTTCTTTCCGTTTCTAACGGCATTGTGACCTTGACTGCGAACAACGTAAATATCGAATCCCAGTCGTCAAGTTCCTATGCGACGGCAATCAGCGCTTCCAATGGAACGCTCACGATATCCGGGCTTGGTGGGGTAACCCCCCCCCCCCCAACGCTGAACGTTAAGGGCAACGTATCGCTCACCTATAAAGCAGAAGCCAATCTCGCTTTCACTGGTGAAAATTCCTCCATGACGGGGAAAATCACAGCAACGTCTAATAAATCCTCAATCGGCTTCACCGACGGAAGCACGTGGAACGCTTCCGGTTCAAGCAAGATCAATGATCTGACGCTCGATCACGCGGTCATCAATATGGACGAGGCCGGATCGAAAATTGAAGTCGTCAAATCGGCTTCCGGCACCGGCGCCTCCATCAACATGAAGGTTGAAGTTGAAGAAAACGGCGCAGTCAGGGGCAGCAGCGTGAAGTTCGCCAATGCCGATGAGGGCATGCGGGCGAATGTGAACTATATCGGCGTCACGTCCGATGATATGACGAAGGACGATTTTGAAAATCTGACCGCTGCCAGCATTTCAGGCGTCGATGGCGCGGCCTATGTGGAGCAGGGTGACGTCAACGGTGCATACAGGAGCATCTTCACGCGCGACGGCAGCGTGTCGACGACTGAAGCTGAAAATACCAAGCTCTTTGACTTCCGCGGCGCCAATGCCATCGCTTTGATTCAATGGCGCAATCAGATCAATCACCTGACGAAGCGCCTCGGAGACCTGCGTGCGAGCACCGGTGCATACGGCGCATGGGCCCGCGTCTACGGCAAGGAGAGCGAATGGGGACAGGGCGTAAACAATATAAATCGTGAATTTCCAGAAATCCGGTAACAGCACCCCTTGAAGCTGCATGACGATAAGGGGAATATTTTCACAGAGGCTTGCTGGATTTCTTCTCCTGGGCT
>NZ_WEHX01000062.1 GCF_009183815.1 Sutterella seckii
CTTCTTTCAGATTCCGCCTCACGACGGACACCCTTGCCTCTGGCTGTGAGCTTGGCACTACCTCCTGCTCATCGGGACTTTCACCCTATAGAAATCGCCAATGCCGGGCACACGACAAAAAAGCGGCCCGGGATGAATCGGACCGCTTTTCTTTGCTTCAGGGCTTTTTAAAGGCCCGGCTACAGCGCCTTAGAGCGCAAACTGCGCTTCGGCAAACTTCCAGTTCACGAGCTTCGCGAAGAAGGCTTCAATGAACTTCGGACGGGCGTTGCGGTAGTCGATGTAGTAGGCGTGCTCCCAGTCGTCGAGCGTGAGGACGGGGGTCTTGCCTTCAGCAACCGGCGTGCCGGCGTTCGACGTGTTGACGATCGCGAGCGAACCGTCGGAGTCCTTCACGAGCCAGGTCCAGCCGGAGCCGAAGTTGCCGGCAGCCTGCTTCGAAAAGGCGGCGACAAAGGCGTCGAACGACCCCCAGGTCTTTTCGATCGCGGCGAGGAGCGCGCCTTCCGGACGGCCGCCGCCGTTCGGGGTGAGGCACTTCCAGAAGAAGGAGTGGTTGAAGTGCTGCGCGGCATTGTTGAAGAGACCGCCCGCGGAGCCGCGGATGATGTCTTCGAGCGCGCGGCCTTCCCATTCGGTGCCCTTCACGAGGTTGTTGAGGTTCGTCACATAGGAGCGATGATGCTTGCCCCAGTGATATTCAATCGTCTCGGCGCTCATCGCGGGAGCGAGCGCATCGTGAGCAAAGGGGAGCTCGGGAAGCGTGAATTCGGTCATTTTTTTGTCTCCTGGATAAGGAAAGTCTTGGTGCCCTGCATCATATCATTCGGGTTTTCCCTCTGCCCGGATTCTTCTCCGGCATTGGAAATAAATTTGTTGCGAAATCCGACAGATATGATTTATCTACCCTGGTGATAGAAAAGACCTTTGCCGCAAAGCTTCTGGTCACATCTTTTCGGAGCGAATGCTCACACGCTCAACAACCGCTCTCGCCTCGCCGTCGAAGAACCGAACCTCAATCGCGTTCCCCTTCGAAAGATCCCGTGCCGCGCCGACAACGCGGCCACCCGAAGAGATCCGGGCATAACCCGCGCGCAAAGGTCGATCAGGGTCGGCAAGCTTCAGGGCCGTCTCCGCCTGAGCAAGGCGCAGACCTAGCTGAGTCACGGTCCGCATCGGATCGGGCTTCTGCTGAAGCGCCCGGCGGTATTCCCTCTCGGCGTCGCCGAGCTTTCTCTCAATTGCGTCGTTGAGCCGCTCTCCAGGCCATCCGAGGCGTTCTCCGCGCCTCTTTTCCTGGAGGTCCGCCATGGCAAGGAACTGCTCCGCCCGGTCCTCGAGCACCCGTTCCGGCGCCGAGAGGACGCGCTCCGGATCGGCGAGAAAGGCCGCGGCCCGCTCCACGCGCTCCGAATGCGTGCGAAGCACGAAGTCCGCCGACTTGAAGCGTTCCGCCATAAGGCTCACTGCCCTTTCGGCATTCGCGAGCCTCAGATCCATATCGGGCATGAGGGTTTGAGCCCGGTCGAAGCGCTGCATGGCGTGCTGAATTTCGCGGGTGAGTCCGCCCGAAAGTGCGTCGAAGAGCTTTTCGAGGCGCTTCATCCAGTATTCGCGGTCGGGACCGATGGATTCGGCGGCTGCCGTCGGGGTGGACGCCCTCAGATCCGCCGCAAAGTCCGCGATCGTAAAGTCCGCCTCATGCCCGACGCCGGAGATGACGGGCGTTCGCATCGCGCGGATCGCGCGCGCGAGCTTTTCGTCGTTGAAGGCCTGAAGGTCCTCGTAGGCGCCTCCGCCTCTCACGAGAAGCACCACGTCCGCTCCCGTGCGGTCGGCGGCGCGAAGGGCTGCAATCAGTCGTGCAGGCGCATCCGCCCCCTGGACCGGCGCCTCCACATGGAGAATCTGCACCCAGGGGGTTCTGCGCTCGATCGTGCGGCAGACGTCGCCGTAGGCGGCCGCAATGGAGCTCGTTACGAGCGCTACCCGTCTGACGAACCCCGGAATGGGGCGCTTCTTCGAAGCATCGAAAAGTCCCTCAGCCTCGAGCTTCGCCTTCAACCTCAGAAAAGCCTCGTAGAGGCTTCCCTGTCCCGCCGGCCGCCATTGCGAGGCAATGATCTGAAGCTTTCCGCGCTCGGCATAGATGTCCGTCCTTCCGCGGATTTCAATCTTGTCGCCGATCACAAAGAGGCGCCGCCCCTGCCGGGCGCCGCCGAAAAGGACGCAGTCGATGAGTCCTCTCTCGTCCTTGATGCTGAAGTAGACATGCCCGGCCCCGGACGTCTTCACCGCCGCGACCTCGCCCGAAATCCATAAGCCGTCGATGACGCCGTCCAACGCATTCCGGATCCGAGTGAGGGTCTCCGAAACCGTCAGGGGCTTTGCTTCCTCGATCGCACCTTCACGGTCGGGAGACGCACGGTTCATGAGCGCGGCCGTGCCCTCAAAGGCCGGAACAGATTCCCCGCGCTCTGCGGCCATCACCGACATCAGGGAGGGGGGCTCTTTCGGATAAACCGGAGGCGGCATGAAGGGACTTACCGCGGGACGGCCGGAAACGCTCCTCGTACGGCTCACGCCCATAGAGGCGCTCCCGAAAGCCGCCGTGCGGGACCGGGAATAACGCGCGGAGGCCGAGTTCACAGAATCCGACGCACGGTTGGGCTCTGCTGAGGCTCGCCGCCTGAAGCTTTGCTCCTCCGGCTTCGCCTTTCCCGCGACAGCGTCGGAACGGCTGCTGCGGACCTGCCGGACGCTTCGGACCTCCCGCTCGGCCTCTTCAAAGAGACTCTCGAAAAAGAGTGCATCGTCCGCTCCGGGATCATTGAAATCGTCGGGCGGTCCGCTGTGAAATCGGCTGGCCATGGAGGATCTTCTGAAAAGGAATAAGAAGGACTTTTTCGCGCGCTTCATTATGACAGCGTGGCATCCGGCTGTCGGAATCGGGGCGGTGGATAACCGCCATTCCTTTTCCACAGGATCGCCCGGCCTCATCTCAAACGTCCGGCACCTTGCTGATCAAGGCTTCAGCGCCGGAAGGCGAAAGAGCCATCCACAGGAAATGTGAATAACTCGCGATTTGCACAAAAAATAGGCAACAGGAAAATTTTAAGAAAACTGAAGGCGTTGAAATATTTCTCCCAAAGTTGTCCACATGTCTGTCCACGGGCATGGAGGACAACCCGCAGGCAGAACTTCCGCACCGATTTGTCCACAGCAGATTCCAGGCGGTTTGTCAAGGGAGGGGCCTCAGCGCAGAAGATCATCCGACACGCCTATTAATGCCGAACGCCTTACATAGAGAGGAAAAAAGAAGAATGATACGGTTATCACTTCGAAGCTCATTCCCGCCTTTTGGATTCATTTTTCTCCCGGAACCCCGTTCTGTCCACAGAGTTATCCACAGACTTGATTGCGTTTTCCCTTTCCATGACAAAGGCCCGCCATATAGGGCTTTCTAATTAGTTCCGATAGTTGCAGATTCGGGAAGAGCAAAAGCCGGCAGAAGTTCTCCACTTTTCCACATCAAAAGTTGTCAACCGGGAATTTGTCCGGACGGGCGATCCGGACCGCCTCCGGCAGCCACTAAAAGACAAGCAGCTCCGGCTGCCGGACATCCATCCAGCAAAACGGAGCTGCAGTCTCTGAAGGGTCACGGGAACTCCGGAGCCCTGACGTGTCGGAAGCGTTACTTCGCGGCCTTCATAACTTCTTCGCCAGCGATGTGGCCGAAGACGAGAAGGTCCGTGAGCGCATTGCGGCCGAGGCGGTTGCCGCCATGAATGCCGCCCGTGATTTCGCCCGCGGCGAAGAGTCCCGGAATGGGCTTCCCGTTCTGGTCGAGAACGCGCGTTTCCTCATCGATCTTGAGGCCGCCCATCGTGTGATGGATCGTAACCGTGATGGGCACGCAGTAGTAGGGCGCCTTGTCGACGGGCCAGCCGATCACGGCCTTCGGCACGGAGAGCGCGGAGTCGGACTGGAGCTTCGCGGCTTCGTTGTAGACCGCGATCGTCTTTTCGAGACCCTCGGCGCTGATGCCCGCGGCCTTCGCGAGTTCAGGGAGCGAATTGGCGCGGAAGGCGTAGCCGTGCGTGATGGCGCGTTCGATATGTTCCGGACGAACCTTCTTCGCGTCGATCGTCTTCTGGTCGTAGATCGAGAAGGCGACCTTGCCGGGCTGCGCGAGGATGCCGTGAGAGATGTCGTCGCGGCGGCCGGTTTCATCGGCAAAGCGGAGACCGAGCTTGTTGACGTAGGGCGTGTCCTGCGGACGGCCGGCGATATTGGATTCAAGGTCGCCGTTCTTCGGATTTCCGTGCGGATGGATCTGGATCCAGGCCATGCCTTCGAGCGCCGCGCCGTCCTTCACCGCTTCCTCGATCACTTCGCCCGTCGTGCCGGGCTGGTTCGAGGTGGCCGTCACGCTGATGCCGTTGTACTTCTTCACCATTGCGAGGTTGGCGCCGTAGCCGCCGGCAGCGAGAATCACGCCCTTCGAGGCCGTGAACTTATGCTTCTGGCCATTCTTGTCCTGTGCAATCACGCCGGTGACGCGGCCGTTCTCGCGCACGATGTCGACCACCTGCATGTTGGTGAGGATGCTCGAACCCGCAGCCTTAACCTTGTCGGCAAGCGGCTTGATGTAGGCGTCATAGGTCGAGATCGGGGAGACTCCGTCCTTGGCGCGCGGGAACTGAGCGCGCGGGTAGAGCGCGCCGATCCCCATGTCGACATACTTGCGGGCGATGTGCTCCCAGGTCATGTCGGACTGGTCGTCGAGCCACAGCATGGCGCGCGTGGCGTTTCGCGCCATCACGAGAACGAGCTTCGGATCGGCCTTGCAGTCGCCGCCGATGAGGGTCTGAAGCGCAAAGAGTTCAGGCGTATCGAAGATTTCCTTGCGGCCCGAAGCCTTGTAGTCGGCGTACTGCTTTCGCACGGTATCCTGGATCGCCTGGATTTCCGCAGTCGGCACCTTGGCGTTGAGATACTTCTCGACAATCGCCTCGAGCGCCGGCGTCATCGGCTGGAGCTTTTCGGGTTCAGGATCGATCGCCGACATGTTGCCTTCGCTTCGTGCGGTGTTGCCGCCGATCATGGCCATCTTTTCGAGAACGATGACGCGTGCGCCCTGCTCCACTGCCGTGGCGGCAGCAACAAGACCGGCGCCGCCGGCACCCACAATGACGACGTCGGCCTTGGTCGGGAAGGAAGCCGCAGCGGCATCCTTATGCGCCGCCTTCGCCTTCATCGACTTCGGATCGGCGCCCGCCTTTTCGAGCGCCTTCGAAACCGCAGCCTTAATGGCGTCGGACGTGATCGTTGCGCCCGAAACGACGTCGACGTTCGGGGACTGGGCGGCGACGATGGCCGCGGGAAGCGCATCGGTCGCGAGCGACCCGATGCCCGGAGTTTCAGTGCTTTTCACAATGCGGACGGCCTCAATGCGGTTCGTGGAGACGTCGACTTCAACGGCGACTTCGCCGTTTCTGCCCGTGGCGGAGCCGGCGAAAGTGCCGGCCGTCATCGCCTGAGAGACGCCTGCGGCAAGGAATGTGAGAGAAAAGAGGACGAGACTGCGGGAGGTGTGCATGATGCTTTTCTGAGTTCTTGTTCGGGTTCTTTTTTCTTTCGCGGCAGACCGAACGGCCTTCTCGCGATGGACGAAATGCTAAAGATGTCCCTCGAATCGGAAAATGCGAAAATATCCTGCTCCCGGCATCAATTTTCGAAGCGACATCCATGCAGAAATCGACATCCATCGACACCTATGCGCTCGAATTCTTCCTTTCGCTCATGGAAACCCGGTCGCTTGCCGCCTCGGCCGACGACTTCGCCGTGAGCTCCGCCACGGCGCAGCGGATGCTTCAGAAGCTGAGAGCGCATTTTGCCGACCCGCTCTTCACGCGCGAAGGCTTCGCGATGCGCCCGACTGCGAAGGCCGAGAGGATTGCCGTGAAGCTCCGGCCGCTCCTCGCGGGATTGCGCCGCCTCGGGCGCGATGCGGAAGAGGACTACAGCACCCGACGGGAAACGCTCCGGTTCGCGGCCTACGACAATGCATGCGCATCGATCTTCGCGTCGCTCTTTCCCCGCCTCATGGCGCGGGCCCCCAATCTCACGCTCCAGTTCCTGCAGGCCGACGAAAGAATGTTCGAGCTTCTGCGCGCCGGAGACCTTGACTTCGTGATTTATGCGAGGCAGGGGCTTTCCCCCGACCTCCGGTCGGCGGCGCTTCTCACGACGCCCTACGTCTGGGTCGCCCGAAAATCCCATCCACTTGAAGCCAAGGCGCGAAAAAACGGCTTCATTTCACCCGCCGACGCAGAAAGCTTCCCTCAGGTGATCGCAAACGCCCAGCCCGACCGCAGAAGAACGCCCAACGGTCCCGCCGAAGGGTGGTTCCAGCCGAAGCACGGGCGCGCGCCGGTGCTCCATCTTCCCTTCTTTCTCGCCGCGCCCTATTTCCTTGAAGGCTCGGACGCGCTCTGCGTGCTCCCGAGGGCGCTCGCGGAACTCGCGCTCGACCCCGGCCGATTCTCGCTGCTTCCCGCCCCCGCAAACGCGCCCACGCTCACAATGCGCCTCGCCTGGCATAAGCGCACGGATGAGGACCCGTACTTTCAATGGGTGCGGGGACTCTTCGAAGTGCTCCTCAGAGAAAGGGAGGCGCAACATCCCGCATTTGCCCGTGCCCTCTCGAAGTCCCTAACGCAAAAAGGCGGACTTTCTCGTGAAGAGACCGGGACAGCCGGCGCCGGTACCGATTAAACTTTCAGTTTCGCTTTGGCTCTGAGGCTCGTTTTAAAGCCCACTTCTTTTGCTATATGTCTGACGACAAACCACCGCGAAGATCCGCGGCACTCTCCGGAACCGGAAAGACCGGCTTCCATTCCTCATTTCTTTTTTCGAGAGCGTGCCGCCAATGAGCAACCATCCCCGGCTTGAATCCTGGGTGCACAGCGTCTGGTCCCATAGGGGCCCGGTCGCCTGCCTCCTTTATCCGCTCTCCCTCATCTACCAGGCGGTAAGCGCTTCGCGCCGCCGCAGAACGGTGGCGAACCACCTCCCGGTGCCCGTCGTGGTCGTCGGGAACATCTACGTGGGCGGAACGGGAAAAACTCCCGTGACGATCGCGCTCGTGAGAGCGCTTCGCGCCCGCGGGTGGACCCCAGGCGTCATCTCGCGCGGGTTCGGACGCTCTGAAGACGGCGTCCGCCTCGTGACGCCCGATTCCGACGCCTCTCAGGTGGGGGACGAACCGCTTCTCATCGCGCGCGAGTCGCTCGCACCCGTGGCTGTCGGCCGCGAACGCGTGAAGGCGGGGCTCGAACTCCTTCGCGAGCATCCCGGCGTCAACATCATCATCTCGGACGACGGCCTGCAGCACGCGGCGCTTGCCCGCGACGTGGAGCTTGCCGTCATCGGAGCCAGAGGCCTTGGAAACGGCTGGCTTCTGCCCGCGGGTCCCCTTCGCGAACCGGTTTCGCGTCTCGACGACGTCGACGCCATCATCCTCAACACCACGACCGAGTCCGTTGTGGAGAGCCGCACGCCGCGCTTTGCCGCCTCGAGCTGCTTCGGCGCCTGCCGGCGGCTCTCAACGGGCGAGGTGCGAGACATCGACACGATTGCCGCCGACCTTGAGCGCACGGGCGGAAAGGCCTTGGCCGCTGCGGGCATTGCCGCGCCGGGTCGGTTCTTTGCGATGGTGCGCGGTCACGACATCGACTGCGCGGAGCTTGAGCTCGGCGACCACTTCGACTTTTCGAGCAATCCCTTCAGGGGCAGAAAGGAAGACGTCATTCTCATTACGGGGAAGGACGCTGTAAAGTGCGCGCAGATCCCTGAGATCAAGGGCGACGACCGCATCTGGGTGGTTGGCCTCGAGGTCGTTCTCGACCCTTATCTCATCGACCTCATCGACACCCGTGCTTCTGAAGCCGCGCGCAGGCTCGGCCGCCATCCAGAAGCCCAGAACGACAGCATCGAATAATTTTTTCTTCTAAAAGCATCCATGACCCAGCGCATCCCCGATTTTTTGGTCTGTCCCGTCTGCAAGGGCAAGCTCATTGCCGGCAAATCCGAAGCCGCAGCCTCGCCCGAGGAACTTCTCTGCCCCGCCTGCGCGCTTGCCTTCCCGATTCAGGACGGCATCCCCATGATGCTCGCTCAGGACGCACGAAAGCTTTCGGACGAGGAAGCCGCGAAGGTCAAGCTCGAGGCCGAGCGCCTTTCGGGGAAGGCCCCGCGCCCCGGTCAGTTCTGATTGCCATTGAATGAAGAGGTTTTAAGCATGAGCTTCACCATCATCATTCCGGCGCGCATGAAGTCGACGCGCCTTCCCGAAAAGCCCCTGAAGGACATTCTCGGGAAGCCCATGATCGTGCGCGTCGCTGAAGCCGCCCGCCACACGAAGGCCGCCCGCGTTGCGGTCGCGACCGACCATGAGGCGATTCTTGAAGCCTGCCGCGCTGCGGGCGTCGAAGCCGTTCTCACGTCGCCCGATCATCCGACCGGCACGGACCGTCTCGCGGAAGCCGCGCGCCTCCTCGGGCTCGGCCCCGATGAAATCGTCGTGAACGTTCAGGGCGACGAACCTCTGATGCCCGCCGAAGTCGTCAACGACGCGGCCGAACTCCTAGCTTCCCGCCCTGAGTGCGCGATTGCCACGGCGGCGCACACGCTCACGTCGATCGAGGACTTCTTCAGCCCCAATGTCGTCAAGGTTGAGCTCGACGCCCGGGGAAATGCCCTCACCTTCTCGCGCGCCCCGATTCCGTGGCCGCGCGACGCCTTCCGGAAAGACCAGTCGAAGCTCCCCGAAGGCTTCAAGCCCCTCCATCACCTCGGGCTCTACGCCTATCGCGTTGCGTCCCTGGAAAAGTTCCCGACACTTCCTCCCGCTCCGATTGAGGAGACGGAAAGCCTCGAGCAGCTGCGCGCCCTCTGGAACGGCGAAAAGATTGCCGTGCTGGTGCTTGATGAAGCGCTCCCTGCGGGCGTGGATACCGAAGCGGATCTCGAGCGCGTAAGAGAGGTCTTCAAAGCCAGACTCGGGGCGTAAGACGCTTCAATGGCAGCGCTCGCGCGCTTCTGTCTGGTTCTATCCAAACGGCGCATTCCGGCAGCGGGTGCGCCGTTTGGCGTTTGGGTCTCCGTGCAGGCCCGCTTTCTTCTATGGATCTGTCTCCGGCAAAAACCAACTCTGGTTGGGATAAAACCGTTTGCGTACACTAAATGCTGTTTTAGTGTAGACAACGCCTCTTTCATGAACTCAGGATGCCTTTCAGTTAAGAAAAAGGCTTCTTCTGAGGCAGCCATAGACGCACATGCGATCTCTAATGCCGTCCTCCTTCAATCTCCCACGACTTCCCCTTGCTGGCGACCCACTGCCGTGGTCATCCGACAGTTTTTCCGAATTTGCTGCCGCTGCAGCCTTGTGTCGTCTTGACGGAATGGCGGAGGCTTTCGCGAGGAACGATCTCTTCCGGGCGACCCGGGCGCTGAAGGAAGCTCAAGCCTCGAACCTCATTGAAGGCACGGCGACGACGTTCGATGAAGTCGCAGTCGCCCAAACCGGCGTTGTCCTTTCTCGCTCCAGGCGGGACGACGTGGCGGAAGTCCTCAATTGCCGGGAGGCGATGGCTGAAGGCATCTGCGCCGTACGAGGAGGCACGCCCATCACCCTGTCTCTGATTAAGGATCTTCACGCGGTACTGCTCGACGGCGCCGGAGGCATGGGGAAAAATCCGGGAGCGTTCCGGAATATTCAGGTCCATATCGGAAGACTTGGTTCAGGCATCGAGCACGCCGTCTACATCCCGCCGGCTCCTCAGCATCTTCAGGAGCTCCTTGAGAACTGGCTGCAGTTTCTGGCCCGCACCGACCTCAATCCCCTCGTTCAGGCAGCGGTCATGCATGCCCAGTTTGAGATGATCCACCCGTTCACTGACGGCAACGGCCGCATGGGCAGGCTTCTCATTTCAATGTTTCTTGCAATGAAGGGCGTGCTCCGCACCGACTGCTTCTTCCTCAGCCCGTATCTGCTGTCGCATAGAGCGGACTATTACGCCGTGCTCGGCCTCATCTCCCGGGAAAAGCACTGGGATCCCTGGATCTCGTTCTTTCTCACCGCCGTTGAGAAAGAGAGCCGTTCGAATGCAAAGCTCCTCAAAAACATGATCGGGCTCTATGAAGAAGCCAAAGCGATCATGGCCAGTCAGACAAAAGCGCCGCTCGCGAACGCCGTCCCCGACTATGTTTTCGCAAACCCCGTCTTTACGCTCCCCAAGCTGCAGGAAGAATGCCGCGAGCACATCTCGAGGCAAGGCATGGTGCTCCTGATCAAAAGGCTCGAAGAATCGGGAGCCATCCGCAAAATCGAACCCGGCAGGGGACGCCGGCCGGCGCTCTACAGCTTCACGAAGCTCATGGAGCTTCTGAGGTAGTCCACGCCTTCAGAGATAAACGCTCGGATCCCATGGCTGGACTTGAATTCGAATACCCGGCTATTGCACGAAGGCATTGCCGGTATGGCAGTCATCTCACGCGGAATCTAACGGATCTAACGGTTAGATTGTAAGATTTTTTGCATACATATCAAACTACCTGAACTACAGTGAAATTTTCGATACGAGATTATATTTTTGATCCAGATTGAGACCCGGAAAATCTGAGAGAAAGGTACTGAGTTCGCTTCCAACTCACCATGATTCACTCGCTCCGCTGCTCTCGCCCGGGCGTACGAAGCCTGCTGCAGCGCGAGATCTGTCCATCATTCTTTCGAAGACAAGGTTCCGCCGTCCGATCGGATCCCGGGCACGAGAAGCTGCGGACGCACGCCTCTGCGGGTGCAGTAGTCGTTCACCCACTTTCGGGCCGTGCTCGCGGAAATGCCGGTGCGCTTGGTAAGCTCCGCCCAAGAGATGCCGGAAAGCCGCATGCGGATCACGTTCTCGCGGACATCCTTCGGGTACCGGTACTGGTTCGTTGAGACCTTTACGCGGAAGGTTCCCTTCTTGAATTCCCGGTGCCACTCGCGCACGGTGTTGACGGAAAGATCAAGTATGCGCGAAGCCTTCGTGTAGCCTATGCCGTGCCGAAAGAGGTCCACAGCCTGCCGGCGCTTTTCTTCTGAGGGAGATCCCTTCTTCCTCGTGCGGTCTTCCAAGGGGACTGCCGGGAACATCTCCGGAATTTTCTGCTTTCTCATCTCGCACTCGTTCTCTTCGTACGAAACCGCTTCGAAAGAAAGCCCGTCTCCGAACCGATCCGGAAACGGGCTTCAGATGTGCCTGTGATATGAGATCCAGCCTTTGCGTGGAGAAGCGTTTCATGAAACCCTGAACGCGCACAGGCTTTGCGCCAGGTTTGAAATGCTCCCCAGACTGAATCCCGATGTCGTTCTTTTACGCATCCCCATCCCGGCCGCACCTGGAGTAAAGACGGCGGGACGGGATGCGTCGAAATGAATCCCCCGGGGAAGATGAAGTTCCCACTTTGATTCCCCGGGGAGACTCAAGCCTCGCGGATTAGAACGAGTAGCGGACGTTGGCGTTGAACGAGTTGTTCTGACGATCGTCGCCGCCCGCCGTGAGGCGGTAGTTGAGACCGAAGGTGAACGCGCCGTTCTGCGCTTCAACACCGAGCGTGCCCTGAACCGGGTTGGTGTCAACAACGCGGGTCGTTTCCGTGATGCCGCCGAAGTAGCTGGCAACGGCATCCTTGTCGCCGAAGGTCGGGACAACGGACACGTCAAAGGCAGGAGCAAGCTTCCAGCCGTTCACGTCGAAGGCCGCGGAGACGGAAACGCCGAGCGGGAGCTGGTAGACCGTCATGTCGTCGTAGTCGGCGCCGTACTTCGAATCATCCATGGAGAGACGATTCATGCGGATGCCGGCATGCGGAACGACGTTGACGGAGCCAGCCTTGACGAGAACTTCCGTACCCACGCCGACCGTGAAGATGTCCGCATCAAGCGATTCCTTGACGGAACCGAAGTAAGCGGACGAGGTCGAGAGGTCGTTCGAAGCCTGGGTGTAGCCGAGGTCAGCCTTGAAGTTAAAGAGACCCGTCGAGTAGGCGCCGTAGGCGGAGAAGCCGTAGTAGTCGGCGTCGTTGTCAACCTGGTGGCCCGTGCCGACGGAGTTGCCGTCGCCGGTACCGACGTTGAAGGCAACACCGAAGACGCCGCCGCAGGCAGCGGTGTAGTCAAAGCCGAGAACGGCACCGTAGATGTCGGTCTCATAGCCCTGGCCGTTGCCGTAGAGGCGCTTCGCTTCATTCGTCGTGCCGAAGACGTCGACCCACGGCGTAAAGCCCTGAGTGCGCGGCGCGTTGACGTTGGCGAGCGACGTGCGACGATCGAGCGCAGCCGTCACCTGGTCGTTGTAGTCGAGGGCAGCCGTGAAGGCGCCGCCGGCAACGGCCATGTTGGTGGCAGTGTGTTCAGCGTCGACGAAGTCAGCAACAAACTTGGCGTCGAAAGCATCTGCGAAGTCCTGGTACTGCGTTTCCGTCACGCCTTCAGCCAGGTACTGCATAGCGCCGCTGCTATTGGTATCTTCGAAATTGAAAACAGTTGCGGTTTCAGCAAGGAGACCTGCAGCCTTAGCCTGAGCGAAGAGATCAGCATTGTACTGATCGCCGATTTCATCCCAGTTGTTGTAAATGGTCCGAGCAATCTGATTGGTCGGCACGTCAAACGCATAGAGCGAGGCAGCGAGCAGACCGTAGGTGTGCAGACCCAAGTCGCGAACTTCCTTGAGCGAGCTCTCATCAACCTTCACCTCAACATTGCCGGCACCGATATCCGTGCGGCCGGTTTCGTAGAAGGCGTTAAGGAACTCATAAGTACCATTAATGTTGCCGACAGCAACGTAGTTCACGTCCTTGTTGTCAACCTTCTTGGTCGAAACGACGTTCTTGCTGAGGCCGTCGAGATAGACCGTGTCAACGGTGATCGAACCGTTAGCCACCGACACGATTTCCTGCGTCTTGTCGTAGCCGGCAGTAGCACCAACATTTGCAAGATCGATGTAGGCGTAAGTCCTCTTCGCGGCAGGGTTCTGTGCGACAGGATTAAAGTTCGGCGCAACAGAGAGAGCCGTCTGCTGACCGAAGTAGATGACGGAAACCTTACCCGTCGTATCGTTCGGATTCTCAGCGCTGTACTCTGCCTGAAGGTCCGTCAGAACCGACTTAGCCTGAGCCGTATAATTACCGACAGCAAGATACTGACCGGCGCCCACGGAAATCGCACCGGTGTAGCCGCCAGCCTGCGCCGTTGTACCAGCGGCAGCACCGGCAGCTGGAGCTGTGAAGCCCACCGTCAGAGCGGTGTACTTGGATTCGTCCGCGCCCTCCACGAGGAGATCGCGGCCGAGGAGGGTAAGCGAACCGCCCGTAAGAACCAGGGAGCCGACATTTTCGCCAGATGCAATATCACCGAGAGTAAAGGCACCCTTAGCAACATTGACGGCATTCTGCCCAATAACGACCGTGCTCTTCAGAACGCCAGTATCGCCATCTTCCTGACCGAGAGCAACGTTATTCAGTGTGAGCTTGAAGTTATCCGCCTTATCCGCATCCGCAATGATCACGAGGTCGCCGTTCGCGTCGCCGCGAAGCGCAAGGAGAGTCCCCTGCTTGCCCACGGTAACATCAGTAAGCTTTGTACCCGCGGTCACAAGGCTGGAAGAACGCGTAACTTCAACCGAACCAATAACAGTGGTCTGAGTTGGTTCAACGTTCGAAGAGGGACCGGTAGCTTCATAAGCCACTGCACTGCGTTCTACGTTGTAACCAACATGCTGCACATCCAAGAAGAGAGCCTTGCCGTCCGTGCCGACAAAGGAACCGCCCTTGAGGTGAAGCGTGTTATTAGCGCTGCTGGCATTAAGCTTAGCAAACGCCTTGGCGTACTGATCCTTTGTGTAGTCAGCAGCTCCCGTCAGCGATACATCGGTACCCGTCAGGGAAACGTTTGCCTGCGCCGCAAGAGTCGCATCGTCGTAACCGCCCTTCAGAACGTTCGTATAGGCAGTCGTCAGAGAGCCGCCGTTCTGCTGGTACTTGCTCGTGGCATCGCTGGATACAAGCGTACCGAGAGTGACTTCAGTTTTATTGACGTAGGCACAAAATAGTTGACAAGCGGCTACGGTTATGTTATAATTGATAAATGAGTTATGAAGATAAAACCACCACAACCCTCGACGGCCGCAAGGCCAC
>NZ_WEHX01000063.1 GCF_009183815.1 Sutterella seckii
GAAGCTCGAGCTGGGCTTCAGGAGTGGCCTTGCGGCCGTCGAGGGTTGTGGTGGTTTTATCTTCATAACTCATTTATCAATTATAACATAACCGTAGCCAGTTGTCAACTATTTTGTGCCTATGTTAATAAATGCAGATTTCAGGAATTGGTGTTGAGGAGCCTGAGCGTTCTCGCGGCAGCACATGCGGCGCCGTAGCCGTTGTCGATATTGAAGACCGCCACGCCCGGCGCGCAGGAGGCGAGCATGCTGCGTAGCGCCGTCATGCCGCCCTCGGCAATGCCGTAGCCCACCGATGTGGGAACGGCAAAAAGGGGCTTCTCGGTGAGGCCGCCCATAACGGAAGCGAGCGCTGCGTCGAGGCCCGCCGCGACGATCACGACGTCGCACGCGTTGATCTCGTCGATCACGGACTGAATGCGCCAGAGGCCGGCAACGCCGCAGTCTTCGAAAAAGGCCGTTTCGTACCCAAGGTATTCGAGCGTGCGTGCGGATTCGTGGAGAACCCTCGCATCGGCATTCCCTGCGGACACGAGCGCCGCCTTCCCCGGACGGGCGGGAAGCTTCGCGTTCCAGGCCGTGCGGGAAAGGGCATCAAAGTCGTACTGCTTGCGGAGATTTTCCGGAAGTCCGGCAAAAAAATCGGGTTCGAGGCGCGTGAAGAGAATCGGTTCGGCGCCGGGCTTTCCGAACCGCTCGAAAAGCTCAATCAGCACCGAACGGGGCTTTCCCGCGCAGAAAACCGCTTCAGGCAGACCGATGCGGCGCGGACGGTCAAGGTCGAAGCGAACGGTGGAATGGGACATGGTCTTCTTTATGCAAAAAATGGTGGTCTCAGCTCAAGCAGCAATCCGGGCGGCCGTCTTGCGGCTTCATCGGCTTCCATCCCGTAGCGGTCGGCAGCGGCAAAAGCCGTGCGGCGCCTGCGCACATCCCTCAGGGGCGAGTCGCCGAACTGGCGCTTGTATTCGCGCACGAACTGCGTGGGGCTTTCATAGCCGACGGCATAGGCGGCTTCGGCCACCTGCGCGTGCTGCGCGAGCATCATGCGCTGCGCTTCAAAAAGGCGGATCTGCTTCTGGAACTGGAGCGGGCTCATGCCGGTCAAGCCCTTGAACTGCCGGTGGAAGTTCGAGGTCGACATGTTGTGCATGCGGGCGAGCTCCTCAATTGCAATCGAGGTCGCGAAATTGGCCCGGAGCCATGAAACCGCGCGCACGATGGCGCCCGCAGGAGCGGCGTCCCGAAGCAGCGGCAGGAGCCGCGGGGCAGTTGCTCCCGTGAGGAGCAGATAGTGGAGGTCGCGGATCACAAGCGGAGCGCGCACCTTTACCTGATCGGGGTTTGCCGCAAGATGAATGAGGCGGGAGAAGTCCTCGAGCAGATCCTTCCAGGGCGTAAAGACGAAGCAGGCCTGGGTCGGCTGAGGCTGGGCGTCCGCCGCCGTCATGTTTTCAGCGAGCTCAATGAGGAGCGCCCGGTCGAGCCGGAGCGAAATCGAATAGAAGGGGTGTTCAGGCGAAGCGTTGAGCGCACGGTATGCGCTCGGGAGCGCCGCGCCCGAGAGGAGGCCTTCGCCTGAGTGATAAATGATTTCCCGGTTGCAGATGAGCGAGCTTTTCGACCCGGAAAGGATGAGCGAGCAGGCGAGCTCCCCGCAGGAGCAGGTGAGCGGCATTTCGCACTCATGGCGGTGCGTGTAGAAGTCCGGCACGCTCGTCTCATGCGATCCCCTCTGAGGGTTTAGAGCCTTGAGCGCCTGAAGCATGTCGGCAATCTGAGAATCAATGTCGGACATGGCAGTGGAATGAATCTGAAGAAAGATTTGGTCGAAGGGAGTTCCGGCAGATGCTTTGCGCCGGAGCAGGTGATAGTCAAAATGATAAGCAGGATTGGGCAGTTTGCAAGGTGGGTGAATAGCGTAAGAAAAGTCTCATTACATCAATGAATCAGGGGAATGCGGAGGTTGAAGGCGGCCCGTGAATCCTTTCAGAGACGTCAATTTGAGAGATTGGGGCAGCTATTTGATTGGATTTGGCAAAGAAGAGCGGGAGCTTGCTTTAATAAAAACTATTGAAAACTTGGCACCGATAGTTTACGTAAGTAATATGAACTCATCGATAAACAAGATGCATTGAAAACTGATTAACGATAGTTTTTAACTGCATCGCAGCAGGACCCAACAAAATGACGAATACTGAACGCCTCAACGCCTACGTTGCCTCTCTTCTCGTCTGGAATGTGAAGCTCCACAATCTCCACTGGAACGTGACGGGGAAGCTCTTCAAGCCCCTCCACGAATACACGGAAGCCCTCTACGACAAGGCCTTCGAGGCTTACGACGAAGTCGCCGAGCTCCTCAAGATGAAGGGCGAGATGCCGCATGCGACCCTTCGCGGCAGCGTCGAGCTCTCGGTTGTTGAAGAAGTCGCTCCGCGTCTCTTCTCTTCCTGTGAAGTCGTCGCGGAAGTCGAAGCCGACATGAAGAAGATGGCGAAGCTCGCCCGCGAAATCCGCGATGCGGCTGCCGAGGAAGACGACTTCCAGACGCAGGGCCTCTTTGAGGGCTACCTCGCGGGCTACGCCAAGGAACTCTGGTTCCTCTCCGCCATGCGTGCGGATGCCAGGCAGGAAGGCTGCTGCTCGGCGAAGGCCTGATAACTCGCCTTCAGTCCGTTCCGATCGAACGGACTGAAGGACATCCTGATGAAGAGCGCTCAGACTCCTCAGTTTCCGGGAGAGTGAGCGCTCTTTTTGTTTTTTTCCCTGTCTGCGCGTCAGAAGCCTGCCGCAGGCCCGGGCTCCCACCGGCGGCAGGCATACTGGAGCACCGTCTCGTCGGCGCTTCGGAGAAGCGCGTCCATCATCGGCGCTTCCCTGTCCTTCTGCGGCAGCGTCCGGCCCATGAGCGTCGACTGCGCCTGTGCGCGGAAGGGCGTTCCCATGGGAGAGCCCTCATAGAGCTTCCAGGTCCGGATGATCCGGTCTGCAGCCTGGTCGAGGCACGCGGCCGACGGCACCAGATCGGACTTCCGGCCGTTTTCCTTTGTCTCGGCCGGCATCAGGTTCCAGAGGTCGTTCGTATGGGTGCGCGACCACGGGATCATGTGGTCGACGGCAAGCGTATGGGCGGAGAGCGCCGCACCGGACCAGATGGAAGCGAGGCCTTCCGTGCGGATGCGCTCGAGAAAGAGCCCGCGCGACCAGCTCGTGTCGCGCACGTCCTCGGGAAGCGCCATGATGTCTATCACGGCGCCGGGGGTAATGACGCCGCGGGAGAATTCCGACGACTGCTTCGCCCAGCGGATCGTCACGGCCTCCGTGAGCCAGGGCGCAGAGACATTGAGCTCCCGCCAGAGCTCAGACGGAAGGTAGAAGGTCCCGGCTGCCCGGTCGAGGAGGTCAGGCGTAATCGTTTCCTTCAGGACGCGGAAGCCCGCTCCCGCTTCAAGCCGGAAGAGGCGGTTCCCGGCCATTCCGGCAATGGCGCTCGTGTCGTCCCCGAGGGAATTGCCGGCATAGAAGACGGGGCCGCGGTCAATGGCTTTGCGGACGGCCTTTGCAAGAGCGATGAAGGCGAGGGCGCGAGGGGATCCCGCCGCCAGTCTTCCGAGATAGAAGTCGTTTCTGAAGGAAAGCCAGTCGCCCTGGTAGAGGCGGATGAGCGCCATGAGAGGCTCTTCGAATTCGAGGCGCCTTCCGCTGCCGATCTGAGCGGGAAGCGGCGCGGATTCATTGAGGGCATGCGCGCGGTAGATCTGCCAGTAGAGCGCCGCGACGCGCTCGATGATGAGGCCCATCGGGATCGCCGCCTGGTGCGGCGCATCCGGGATCTTCGTCCGGACGAGATAGGCGGTCATGTCCGCGGGTGGGAGATAACGGACGCGCGCCGCGTTGGCAAGGTTGATTTCCGCGAGCGCCTTGATAAGCGCGAGCTTATAGGTGGTCGTCTTCCGATCATCCTCGAGAAGTCCCTGGAGGCTTTTTCTCGCCCGTACGCGGGCTGCATCGCGCACGAAGACCAGTGCCGCGGAGACCAGGCTTCCCGGGTCCCCGGCAGATTTCCTTTCGGCAAGCGCAAAGCCGAAGCGCTCGAAAAGCGCGATGACGAACTCAGGCGAAAGCGTCTGAGTCGATGAAGCGCCGTCAAGCATAACCACGGCAGTGCCTGAGGGACTCAGGGCGAGCTCAATTTCCCGCACCAGTTCATGGAGCTTCTCCGGAGTGACTGCTCCCTCCAGACCGTCCGCGACAACCGCATCGCAGGCGGCGCTCCGGAGCATTTCGCCGCAAGCCTCGCGATCCGCTTTATCGAGCGGAAAGTGAAGCGGAATGCGCTCCATCCGGGCATCCCCATCGTTTCCCGGAGCTTCCGGCTCCGCATCTGCCGTGAGCGTGACGGCGACCTGCGCCTTCGCCATCCGGACGGCAAAGCGCGCTTCCCCGAGCAGAAGCGCACGGGCGCCGGCGGGAATCCACTTGAAAAGCAATTGAGTAAAGAGACGCTCTCGCGAGGAGGCCTCTCTGAAGCTCGGAGAAAGGTCGGGCACTTGAGAAATTACGAATAAGGATGAACGGGGACAGGAGAAGCGTATTGCCTGAAGGCACGCTTGAGGCATAAGGGAAAACGCTGAAACTCAATATAGGAAGGAACCTTTGCGTCCGATTGAATTCTGACTTTCCCGTAAGACTTTGCCTCAGACGCGCACCGTTCCTTCAAAAGAACTAGTTAGAATGATCGACGCAAAAAAGAAGAGACTGACGCAGCCCGGACCCCCGCGGCGGCTCCTGAGAAGAAGCAAAGCTTCCGAAAGCCGCATTCATCGGGCGCTCAGACAAGAAACCGCAGAAGCGAGTGCGTTTGCCCCGTCAGCATCCCCGGTCGGGTCGATGCTGCCCTGAGGCGCCTCGCCGACTGCACGTTTTGAGGGACCAACATAATGGAAGAGAATTTTCTCTTTGGCTTCTGGAAGGGCCGCTGGCTCGATCGGAGAAGCAATCCTTCCGGGACGCTCCCGGACGGCTTCCCGCTCGACGAAGTGCGCGAATTCAATCGCGGCAACCCGGTGACGAGCCTTATTTCGAGCGCCGGCTTTCTCATCTTCCAGGGGGCGGAAGCCCTTCCGCTGGTTCTCTTCGCCTATTACGACAACATTCGCCGGATGTCCTGCGGACGCTGCACGCCCTGCCGCGCGGGGAGCATCCTCATCTGCGAGGCGCTCAAAAAAGCCGTTCTCGGCCTCGGGAGCACCGTCGACTGGGAGGAGATCCGCACGCTCGCGCGCCAGATGGAGCTCACGAGCCTCTGCGGCATCGGCGCCTCCACGACCGCAGCCCTCATCGGCGCAATCGACCATTTTGTCGATGATCTGAAGACCACGGAGCCCGCGGGCGACCCTGCGGCGCTTTTAGAAGAGAAGCGCTATGCGTCCGCGGCTACGGCCCCCTGCATTGAAGCCTGTCCTGCGAACGTCAATGTTCCCCGCTACATCGACTACATCCGGGACGGCCGTCCGCAGCTCGCCGAAGGCGTGCTTATGGAGCGCTATCCGCTCGTCGGCACCTGCGGGCGCGTCTGCGTGCGTCCCTGCGAAAAAGCCTGCGCGCGCCGCTTTGTCGAGGCGCCCGTGGCGATCAAGGATCTGAAGCGCTTTGCCGCCGATCATGCGGGCGCGCCGGTTTCGCACCTCTTTGCCCCGGAAGAAGCGCTCGGGAGCGACAAAAAGAAGGTTGCCGTCGTCGGCGCCGGTCCGGCGGGCATCACCTGCGCCTACCATCTTCTGCAGATGGGCCATGCGGTCGACGTCTTCGACATGGAAGAGGAAGCGGGCGGCATGGCGCGCTGGGGGATCCCGGCCTACCGGCTCCCCCGCATGGAGCTCGCGGGTGAGACGGACGTCGTGAAGGCGCTGGGCGGCAACTATGTCTTCGGCAAAAAGCTCGGCCGCGACTTTTCGGTCGAGAGCCTCCTTCAGGACGGCTACAGCGCCGTCTTCCTCGGAATCGGCTGCGCGCTCGGGCAGTATCTCAACCTCCCCGACGAGGATCAGTCGGCTGAGGGCTACCTCAAGGGCCTCGACTTTCTGCTCGAGGTCGAGCACAGCCAGAAGAACCCCGGCGGCCCCGCGCCGCTTCAGGGCGACGTGGTGGTGATCGGCTGCGGCAACGTTGCGATGGACTGCTGCCGCACGGCGAGAAGACTTTTGAAGTCCGGGCGCGTCATCGTCGCCTACCGCCGCATCGAGGCGTCGGCGCCGGCAGATCCGGAGGAAATCAAGGCTGCCCGCGCCGAGGGCGTGGAGTTTGAATTCCTTTCCGCCCCGAAGCGCATCATCGTTGAAGACGGCCGCGTGGTCGGAATCGAGCTCGTGCGGATGTACCAGACCGAACCCGACCAGTCCGGGCGCCGCGGCGTGAAGCCGATTGCAGGCTCCGAATTCGTGATTCCCTGCAGCACCGTCATTGCTTCGATCGGCCAGAAGATGGATGCGTCCGTCTTTTCGCCCGAGGACGGCATCAGGCTCTCGCGCTGGAACACGATTGAAACGAAGGCCGACTACACGACCTCCAGAAAGGGCGTTTTCGCGGGCGGCGACGCCGCCGTGGGCGCTCAGACGCTCATTCTTGCGATGGCGCACGGCGAAGGCGCGGCGCGCTCGATCGACGCCTATCTGAAGAGCGGGGAAGCAGCCTTCTTCCCGAGAAAGCGCCTTTCGAGGATCATCAGAAAGGCCGATCTTCTCGGACAGTGCCGGCCGGAAAAGGGCTACCCGCATGCCGAACGCTTTGAAGTGCCGATGCTCGACGCCCGCAAGCGCATCGAGGAGACCCCGTGGGAGGAGGTCGAATTCGGCATGACGGATTCGGACGGCTGGAAGGAATCAAAGCGCTGCATGCGCTGCTACCGCCTCATCGGCGTGACGACCCGCGACCCCATTCCCGGCACCGAGCCCACGGGCGAGGACACGCTTCCCCTTTGACGGAGTTTCCCCAAGATGGCTTCCCAGATTTATAAAGACAAGAAGGAGCTCGCGCCCCGCGCATTCATCAACGGCATCTCCGTGGTGATCGAGCCCAACGATACGATTCTTGAGGCGGCCCGCCGTGCGGGAATCTTCATCCCGACGCTCTGCGAGTTTGCGGCGCTGAACCACCGTCCCGGAACCTGCCGCGTCTGTCTCGTCGGGATTGAGCGGGCGGACGGCGGCCACGACATCGTCACCTCCTGCGACACGAAGATCGAGCCCGGCATGCGCATTCATACGCGCACGGCCGAGGTGCGGCGCCGCCAGCGCCTTCAGATGGAGCTCCTTTTCGCCGACCATGACGAAAACTGTTCCTCCTGCTCGCGCCACGGCGACTGCGAACTTCAGAAGGCCGCCCTCTGGGTGGGGCTCGAAGGCTCGCACCTTTCGGGGAAGTACCTCGCGGACCGCCGCGAGGACGCCACGGCCCCGGCCATGCGCTTTGACGGCAGAAAATGCATCCGCTGCCTGCGCTGCATCGAGGTCTGCCGCCGCGTGCAGGGACCGAATGTGGCGGCCCTCACGCTCATCGACACCGGCACGGGCGCCCAGGTCGGCTTTCGCGGTGCCGATTCCTGGGGCGCATCCGACGTCTGCATTCAGTGCGGTCAGTGCTCGCTCGTCTGCCCGACGGGCGCCATCAGCGTGCACGACCAGTGCTGCGACGTCTTCGACCTGCTCGACGACGATTCGGTGACGACCGTCTTTCAGATTGCGCCGGCCGTGCGCGTGGCGATCGCCGAAGCCTTCGGCCTTCCGCCCGGCACCAATGTGGAGGGAAAGCTCGTCACGGCTTTGAAGCGCATGGGCGCCGACTACGTGATGGATACGCGCTGGTCGGCCGACGTGACGATCATGGAGGAGGGAACGGAGATTCTGGAGCGCCTGAGGGAAGCGAAGGCTTCGGGAACGCTCGGGAAACCATTCACGTACTTCACTTCCTGCTGCCCGGGCTGGGTCAACTACGTCGAGAAGGTGGCGCCCGACATGATCCCGCACCTCTCCTCGACCCGCTCGCCTCAGGCAATTTTCTCGGCGCTCGCGAAGACCTGGATGCCGAAGTCGAGGGATCTCGATCCGAAATCCATCCGCGTGATTTCAATCATGCCCTGCACGGCAAAGAAGGACGAGGCCGGGCGAAAGCTCCTCGAGCGCACCCCGGGCGAAAAGGATACCGACGTCGTCCTCACGATCCGGGAATTCACGCGCTTGATCCGCCGCACGGGCCTCAATCTGGCGGATCTCCCCGATACGGCCTTCGATACGCCGCAGATGACGCTTGCCTCGGGCGGCGCGCAGCTCTTTGCAACGACGGGCGGCGTCATGGAGGCGGCCCTTCGCACGATGTCTGCGATTACGAACCAGGATCCGCAGCCGCTTCCGCCCTTCGAGGACGTCCGCGGCGCGCGCTCGATCAAGGAGACGACCGTTCATCTCGGGGAACTTGGCGACATCCGCGTGGCGGTGGTGCATGAATGCGCCAACGTCGCGAAGGTGATCGACATGGTGAGAAAGGGCACGTGTCTCTATCACTTCGTCGAGGTCATGGCCTGCCCCAACGGCTGCGTCGGAGGGGGCGGCACGCCTCGCGGCAGAGACATCTGGAAGAACAATCTCGGCGCCCGCCAGAGCGCCGTGTACGAGATCGACGCCAGAATGCCGATCCGGGCTTCGCACGAGAATCCGGAAGTGATCCGCCTCTACGAAGACTTCCTCGGCGCTCCGGGAAGCCACCTCGCGCACGAGCTTCTGCACTGCACCTACGAAGACAGAAGCAGGGCAGGCGAGAAGCCGCGCGCCCGGAAGATCTTCCGGCTCGTCGAACTCTCTCCCGATCAGATGGGCAATCCCGGCTGAGCCCCAAAGAGAGGTCTGCGACGCTTCTGAGGCAATAAGGCAAATGTCGTAAGGTCCGCATCGATTGTTCTAAAAAATCGGCGGACCTTTACTTTCTGCAGACCAAACGTAAACCGTAGGCGACTCAGAGTTTGTTACAATCCGTCTCCCTTACTGAGAATGAATCTCAAGCGCATTGCCGGAAATTGAAGGCAATGCAAATGCATTCTCATCCATCTTCAGTTTTGGTTCGAGGGGGAGTCTCCTGGCGCACGCGGAATCGGGGGTCGATGACGCGGGCGTTTGCCCGGGGAGCGGAGGGGAAATCGTTCCTGCGGGTAGACCGGAGTCTGACTCCGGGCTTGAGGCTTCCCCCCGGACCAAACATCCATGATATTGAATACGAGCCCGGGCGGTTCCATGAGAGCCGCGTCCGGGCTTTTTGCATTCATGGGCATGCGTACTGAGCTGCACGTCCCCGGAAAAAGGCGAAAAAAAAGAGGGGATGGCGCTTCTGCGCCATCCCCTTCCAGGAGACCCCAAGACAGCGCCTCGCTTCAAGGGGCAGGCATTGCACCCGCCCGGAGGCCTGGATCCACGAAGCCGACCCCTGGCTTCTCGTAGTGGATCAAGCTGTCTTGCTTGAGATGAAGTATGCCTCATATGAGAACAATTCGCAATAGCGATTGCGATGGGTGAGCATGAAGTCGGCTTCAGAGTTTTCATTGCTTGATGCAGATCAAAGCGGCTGATGGGGAGTGCCTGAAATCCGCATTCGGAGCTGCAGAAATGAGTGGAAAGAGGCGGAGAGGTTGGGGAAAACCGCTAGGTTGTATTTGCAGTATTTATTGCATTTCATCACGATGCACCTAATATACAAGAAAAATAATTCTTAATAACTAGAAAAATGCATTGCGAAATCTCAGATTTCGCGTAAAGTTACTCCTCAGCAGCGCAGCAAACGGACTTTTCTTTCCCCGTAGGCCGCGCAGCTTAAATCCCCATCCAATCTGTGAACTTCAAGAGACGCGCCATGACCATATTCGGGTTCAGGTTTAGTCGCCAACAGGGAGCATGGACGCCAACAACGTCCTCCGCAATTTGAAAAATGATGAATACTCTCCGGAAAATCAGTTACTTCGTGAACAAGACGTTCGCTCTCTGGGTCGTCGCCACCGGCGTCCTCGGCTTCCTATTTCCGGAAGTATTCGTACTTGCTGGCCCCTGGGTACCCTTCCTTCTCGGCATCGTTATGTTCGGCATGGGTCTCACCCTGACGACCTCGGACTTCCGCGAAATCTTTTCTCGCCCGAAGGACGTGATCATCGGCATCATTGCGCAGTTCACGATCATGCCGATCTCGGCCTTCGTGCTCTGCAAGGCCTTTGATCTGCCGCCCGACCTTGCCGTCGGCCTGATGCTCCTGGGCTGCTGCCCGGGCGGAACGGCCTCGAACGTCGTCACCTTCCTCGCCCGCGGCGATGTGGCGCTCTCCGTCACGATCACGTCCTGCACGACGCTGATGGCGCCTGTCGTGACGCCCGCCCTGATGTACGCCTTTGCGAGCGAATGGCTCTCGATCGACCCGACCGCAATGTTCCTCTCGATCGTCCAGGTGATCCTCGTCCCGATCGGCGCGGGCGTCCTGATTCACCGCATCTTCGGCGACCGTGTTGAGAAGGTCACCTGCGCGCTGCCGCTCATCTCCGTGACGGCCATCGTGATCATCATCGCCGCCGTGGTTGCGTCCACCAAGTCGAGCATCGTGAACGCAGGCTTCGTCGCCTTCCTCGTGGTTGCCATCCAGAACGCCGTCGGCATGGGCCTCGGCTACGTGATCGGCCGCATGACGGGCATGAATGCCGCCAAGTGCCGCGCCCTCTGCTTCGAGGTCGGCATGCAGAATTCCGCTCTCGGCGTGGCGCTCGCCTCCGTGCACTTTGCCGCGAATCCGATGACGGCTCTGCCCTCGGCTGTCGGCGCCCTCTGGCACAACCTGACCGGTCCGATCGTCGCCACCTACTTCCAGAGCCGCGAGGCCGGAGAACCCGTCGCCGCGATCACGCCAACCAAGACGGAAACGTCGCCCGCAGCCTGAAAAAGCTTCAACCTCCTCTGAAAACTGTCTGCACCTCCTTCCCGGGTTCGGTGCAGACAGTTTTTTTATGTCCCGGACGAGGAAGGCCGCCGTCATGAGCTGCAGTCCTTGCTCGATCCGGTAAAGCATGGGAAGCCAGGGTCCTGCGCCTGGAATTCCGGCGGCGCATAATGGGCTTTTCTTCAGCCTCCAAGGCTCGTCCTTTTCCCCAGAGCGCCATGTCCGAAGTAGACCTCAGCCGACGCGCGCGGATTTCCGATTCGCGCAGAAGCTTTACGCTTTTTGCCGCGTCCCTTGTTCTCATCTGCTGCTTCATCTTCTCGTCCGCTCCGATTCCGCTGATCGGCGTCTGGGCGGGTGAAATGGGACTCACGACCGCAGAGGTTGCAATGACGGTGGTGAGCTACTTTTTCGGCTGCATCGTCACGCTCGTCTTCTTCGCGCGCCTCTCGAACGCTCTGGGGCGCCGCTGGGTAACGCTCATCACCATCGGCTGGGCCGCCGTTTCCTGCTGGTGCTATGCGGTGATGACGGACACAACGCTCTTCTACATTGCGCGCTTCACGCAGGGCATCGCCTGCGGGCTGGCGTCCTCCGCCGCCATGTCCTGGATCGTCGACTGTTCGCCGAAGAAGCACGCCTGGATCGGAACGGCGCTCACGGCCGGAGGCCCGAACGTCGGTCTCTCCATCGGGACGCTCCTCTCGGGCGTTCTTACGGCCTACGGGCTCGTCAATATCGACGTGATGTTCATGAGCTTCGTCGTGATCTGCGTGCTCCTAGCCGCGCTCGTCTGGAAGGCCGAGGAAACCATTCCGCCGGGTACGGAAACGCTGGTCGAGGTTCTGATTCCGAAGGTCGCGCTCCCCGGACGGCTCTGGCGCATCTTTCTGGTGACCGGTTTCGCCATGCTCGGCACCTGGGGGCTCGGGAGCTTCCTTCAGGGCTTTTCTGCGAAGCTTGCCGAAACAGCCTTCGGCGCCACGAGCACGATGTACGCGGCAATCGTCTACATGGGGCTCATTGTTCCCAATGCTGCCGCCGGCTTCCTGATGGGGAGCCTCAGGCCCTCGCGCGTTTTCCCGATAGCGGTTACCTGCTTCACGGCTGCCGGTGCGCTTCTCTTCCTTTTCCTTGAAACGGGGCACCCGTCGCTCTTCCTCACGGCGCTCATTGCGAGCGGCGCCTGCTCGGGATCCACGTCGACCCTGGGCGTCAAGTTCCTCCTTCAGGATTCGACGCTTCGCGAACGTGCGGGCGTCATCGCGGCGCTTTATCTCTCCTGCTACGTGGGGTCCGGGATCCCCAACTTTGTCGTGAGCCGCTTGGCGGCTGACGTTTCCATGGATGCCATCTATCTCGGCTACATCGGCTGGATAACGGGAACGTGGCTCCTTTCGCTCGTCTTCTTCTTCATTGTTAAGAAGAGCAATCGGCCCGCTGAGCGGCTTCGCTTCTCGGAATGACGCCCGCAGTCAGACGATCAGAAATATGAAATTGATAGAGCCGCAGGCGCCGTGCGCTTCTGCGGCTTTCTCATAGCGAGAACAGAAAAGAAAAATGGGAGGCCGCGGACCAAGAAACACGCGGCCTCCCATCAGAGGCAAGGAACGAACCGAGCAGGAGACTCTCGGAAGAAGAAGAGCTCAAAGTGAAGTTTCCCCGCTTCACCGTAGAGGAGCTCTTCTGCGCCGCGGAACCGACCCCTTGGTTCCTGTGCGCGGCGCGTTTCGTTCCAGTGAGATGAACTATATCGCAAATGAGAATCGTCTGCAAGTGGGAAAGAAAAAATTGTTGAGAGGACGTCAGAAGGCCGCTCGGGAGCGGATGCATGCAGAAAAGTTGTGGTTTAACGACAAATTCTTCCCTCAATTCATCCGAACGCCCGATGTCCCTTGTGTTTACTAGAGCGAGTAAGAATCAGAACGTATCACGCAATCTAATGCCACCTTCTAAAGGCAGCGTTGGCAGGCATCGATAAATTTTTTGGCGGCAGAGACAGCATGTGTTTACTACGCAAGAAATAAAATGTAAATCATTCCTATTTACATAAGCGTTCACAACGCACGCCAAAAAATGATCAAAGGTCAGAAAAACATCTCGCTCGGCAAACTCCCTGCTGCCGTTGCTCTCGCCGCTGCAGCCTTTGCGCTCTCCGCGCAGGCCGCTGATGATTACAAAACAGTCGAAGCCGTGAGCGTTACGGCTGAAGCGCTGAAGATCGATACCTCCACGCAGGAAACGCCGCAGACGGTGAATGTCATCAACCATGAGGAGCTGGACAACAAGATCCTTCGCAAGGTCGATGATGCTCTTCGCTATACGCCGGGCTTCGTCAATCCTTACGGTGCCGACTACGACACAAACTGGATCCGCATGCGTGGTTTTGAGACGACTACGCTTATTGACGGTCAGACTCAATATAAAGAAGGCTATTTCGATACGACGGTTGAGCCTTTCGGCCTTGAGGCGGTCGAAGTCGTGTCCGGTCCGGCGTCATCGCTTTACGGCGATTCTCAGCCGGGCGGCGTCGTCAACCTGGTGACGAAGAAGCCGACAAAGACGCCGCAGCACTCCGTGACGGTTACCGCCGGCACGCAGAAGTTCATTCAGGGCGGGCTCGATATTTCGGACTTTGCGAGCGAGGATGGTTCCAAGCGTTATCGCCTCGTAGCAATGGCGAACCGAGAGGATTCCTTCGTGGATGATGTCGACGGTTGGCGCGCTTACATTGCTCCGAGCTTTACGATCGACATTTCCGAAAAAACGTCGCTGACGTTCCTCGCGAGCTATCTCAAGGATAAGAAGACGCCGAGCAATGCCTTCATGCCGGCATACGGCATTGTTGTTCCTCGCTTTGGCCGCATAATCCCCTACGGGACCAACTACGGCGATCCGGAGCATGATCGGTACGATAAAGACCAGGTGTCTTTCGGCTGGGAATTCAAGCACGCCTTCAATGACAACGTTGAGTACAAGCAGAGCTTCACGGGCAAGTACACGGATCTCTTTATGGCTCTATGACGTTTAGTGTGGGTAACCACACTTTAAAGCCTGAGTCCATCTGCTGAAATCCAGATTACCTGCAACGAGATAAATCATTGTTTTGAAGTACTCGGGATTCCTAAATCCGCGTGCTCGGCGCTTGATGTTCTGAATGATGCTGTTGAGCCCTTCCAGCAGCGCATTGGTGCGGCGGTACGTCCAATAGTTCA